>CAWHFT010000056.1:0-15974 GCA_963828175.1 uncultured Spirochaetota bacterium | reverse complement strand
GGCGAGGAGATCGGACGAGTCGAGGGCCTTGAGCTGGAAGACCCGCGAGCGCGACACGAGGGCGCGATTGACCTCGAAGAAGGGATTTTCGGTCGTGGCGCCGATCAGGAGCAGAGTGCCGTTCTCCACCCAGGGGAGGAGCGCGTCCTGCTGCGCCTTGTTCCAGCGATGCACCTCGTCGACGAAGAGCATCGTCCGGCGGTCGTAGAGGTCGCGTTGCTTCTTCGCCTCGTCGATCGCGGAGCGGATGTCGGCCACTCCCGCTAGCACGGCGTTGAGCGTGACGAAGCGGCTGGCGGTCGTGTTCGCGATGACGCGGGCGAGAGTGGTCTTGCCGGTACCCGGCGGGCCTGAGAGAAGGATGGAAGAGAGCTGGTCCTTCTGGATCGCGCGCCGGAGGAGGCGACCCGGCCCGACGATGTGCTCCTGGCCGACGAACTCGTCGAGAGTCCTCGGCCGCATCCTCGAGGCGAGTGGTTCGGACGAGCCGCTACTGGGCGAGGCCGCGCCCTGCGCCGAAGAAAAGAGCGGATCGCCCGTAGCTCGCCTACTGCGCCGACCAGCCCGACCAGGTAGTAGAGTTCCACTCGCTCATGTACAGGCCGTGATAACTGGTGCTCGAGTTGCCGGGGGAGACGCAGATGAAGAGCGGGTGCTGCGTCACACCGGACGTGTCAACGAAGCCGACAGTATCGTAATAGAAAGAATGCACCGGGAAAGTGCTGACTGTGGTCGTGAAAATGGGGGAGCCGCCGGCGATGTCGTAGTTGACCGCCGATCCGCCGTTGGTGAACGAAGACCACGCTCCTTCGAAATACCCAACGGCCGCCGTAGTGGTGATGGTATCGCTGCCAAGAAGGAGGGTCGGGCCAGAAGCCGAAGGCACCTCGAGCACTTGCGTGAGAGCCGCGCTCGTTGGATTGGCGCCGGTTAATCCGTCATTGCGGTAAATGTAGCCGTTGTTCGTCGTGACGTAAACATATCCACCCGTATAGGAGATATCCCAGATGGCGCCCAATGCGAGGCCAGAGAACGATGCTGAGGATGGTAAAGCGCCAGTGCCGTCCGACGAGGCTCCACTGCAGACTAGGTCTTCCGCGGCGAACCAATAGTTCGAGCCGTCGAACACGACACCCCTGATGGACGCAGAACCCGGAAGGAAAGTCGAAACCTGGGAGAACAATTTGCCGACGGGGTCGTAGTGGTAAAGCAGGAAGGTGCTCGCGAACGGGTTGGTGGGGTTGGTCGAGTTCGGATTATAGCTGTGATCCTCTGCGTAAAGATTGCCGTCGGACGTAATGAATAAGTTGTCGAAATTGTCGATCAAGGGGTTCGAGGCGCTTGGGAATAATGCCGGAGGCAAGGTAACGGGGGTCCACGTCGCAGCGTCGGTCGACGAGTAGACCGAGACGGTGAGCGAGGTGCTGGTCTCCTGTTCGATGAGCGCGTAGATCGTACCAGTGGTCGCGTTGCCGACCAGTACTGCCGCGCGAAGGACGTACGCCGTCGTAGGCGGAGAGCCGATCGGTACCATCGACCAATTATCCTGTCCCACCACGCTCGTCTGGAGGGTCGCGATGGACGCATAGTAGTTGTTGTGAAAGCGGAATACGCTGAAGACCGGGACTTCCTGGAAGGTGTTGGTGCCGGTCTGCGCCTTTTCGCCCTGGACGTTATAGAATATGCCATAGGCGTTATTGCACGATAGGGCGATTATAGCGGCGAGGAATATCGTGGCCGCGCGAACGAGCCGCCATGCTGCTTTCATTCAATTCTCCTAGAGGTGATAGATGGCCGCTAACGAGGTTTCGACGAATCCGCCGTATTGGGTCAGGTCGGCATAGGAGCCGTAGTGTATCTCCGGTATTAACCAGAAATATGCCTGCAACCCGAAGCTCCACGAGGCGACAGCGCGCCAATAGATTCCTGCGCCAGCTTTGGCGAACGGGTCGATGACGTTGCTGTTGTTGTAATGCATTAGGTAGGCGCCAGCCTCGCTAAGCACAGAGAACTCGAAGGGCAGCTTTGCCCACCAATACGAAGCCGTTACGCCCAGAGGCGCGGTGAAAACGGAATTGCCGCCGATCGTGCCATTGTCGGTGCCCGAAATGCTGCCTCCAATGCCGAAGCCCCTGGAGACGAAATACTGATAAGAGAACGTGAAGGAAATGCCTAAATCGAGATTGCTGGCGCCATGGTCCGTGACTGGCAACAGGAACGTCGGTATGTGCAGGCCAGCGGCCAGCCCGATTAGCTGCTCGCCGGCCAGGTAAGGGTTGACCGGAAGATCGGCGGCCCCGTTATCGTTCCCCGCGCCGGGTGTCGGCGACGTGCCGGGGGTCGGGGCGGCGCCGCCAGGCGCGGAGCCGGCGGGCGCATCGGCCGCGAAGGAGGAAAGGGGAAGAAGGAGGAGCGCCGCGAAAACCAGGGCCGCGGCACTGGGTAGCTTCATGATGCCTCCGATCGTAGTCTCCGGAATATAGCATGGCCAGGACACAATGAAAAGTCGCTGAGGCTCCCCAGGTTACGCCCCTGGCATTGCCGGGGTGCCCGAGTGTACAGTAGTGCCAGAAAAATCGAGATAACGAGGGTCATGTTATGAAGAATGTCTTCGTTCCGGCTGGCGACAGGGGAATTGGCTCGGACCTCCTCGAGCAGCTGCGGATATACGGCATCACGGTGCGGGAAGTGGAGGGGCTCGGCGACGTGGAGCGGCTAACGGCCTCGATCGGCACGGGGTTGTTCCTCGTCGACGCCGCTCGCATCGAGCGCGAGCCGGCCTTCGTCGCCGATCTGGGAAAGATCAAGGAGCGCCTCGGCCAAGGCTTGCGGATTCTTTTCTACGCCGATAAGGATGATTTCCAGTCGAGGCTCAAGACGGTGAGGGCGGGCGGCGAGGCCTTCTTTCAGCTGCCGGTAGATGCGGTTCGGCTGGCCGAGAAAATCGACGCCCTGTTCAACGAAAAGGACGCCGAGCCGTTTCGAGTCCTCATCGTAGACGACGACCCCGAGCAGGTGGACTATAATTCCGCTGTACTGACGCGTGCCGGCATGGTGACCTCCACCGCAACGGACCCGGCGCAAGTGATCCCGCTCCTCGTCGAGACTAAGCCGGACATTATCCTCATGGACATGTACATGCCAGGCTGCACGGGACCCGAGCTGGCGGGAATCGTGCGGCAGAACGAGGCTTTCGCCCCCATCCCCATAATCTTCCTCTCGGTGGAGCGCGACCTCGAGAAGCAGATATCCGCGATACGGCGCGGCGCGGACGAGTTCCTCGAGAAGCCGATCAAGCCGGAGCACTTGGTGAGCAGCGTCGCGATGCGGGCCGAGCGGACGCGCGCGATACGCTTTTACATGGAGCGGGACTATCTCACCGGCCTGCTCAACCATGCGACGCTCACCGACAGGCTTGCGAACGAAGTCCTGCGCGCGCGCCGCTCGGGCTCGGTCATTTCGTTCGCCAAGATCGACATCGATAAATTTCAGGAGCGTCAATGACCGCTACGGCCATCTCACGGGAGACCGCATACTGCGGAGCCTCTCGCGACTACTCGCCGAAAGGCTCCGGCGCACCGACATAGTAGGGCGCTACGGCGGGGAGGAATTCGGCGTCATCCTTCCGGGAGCGGACAGCCGATGCGCTGCGCGGCTGGTCGACGAGCTTCGCGACGCGTTCGGCCGTCTCTCGCATCGTTTCGAGGACGCGTCGTTCTCGCTGACCTTCTCGGCGGGCATATCCTCGTATCCCGACTTCGTCAGCCCAGGCGATATGATCGAGGCCGCGGATCGAGCGTTGAGGAAATCCAAGGATGGCGGCCGCGACAAAGTCACCGTCGAATCATCGCGCGGCTAGGGCGCTTGGCTCGCGCGAACTCCCTCCAGCTCAAGGCGGAGAACGGCCGCGCCTCGAAGCCCGGAGCCGGACCTCGGGCGAAGCGAAGGCCAAAGTAAACGAGCGAGCAATCACGAAAGCCCGCGCGAGGGACGCCGATGCGAGCGGACTCCTCGCGGCCGAGCGCCGGATCGGCGCAGCGGCAAACGAAAAAGCCCACGCCCGTTTCCAGGGGCGCGTCATTCCATGGCTGCAGGCCCGCCGAACGGAATGCCTCGGTCGCTCGTCGGCGCAGCTCGTCGAGGGGACCGTCGAGAGATAGATAGATGAGGCCTCGCGAATCGATTACCCCGGAAGAGTCGAAAGCTCCACTCAGGCCATCCCAGCATGATTCGAGTTCACCAGTCGAGAGGCGCCGCGCGAGGGGTAATGCGAAGGCGAGGGGAACGATCTCGGGAAAGGCGAGCGCCGAGGCTTCGCCGAGGCGGCCGAAGAGCTGCCGTCTGAAAAGCGCGATGTCCCGAGCGATGTTGCCGGGAGGCTCGAGGGCGATCAACAGCGCGGAAGCACCCTCGTCGGTATGCATTCGCATGAATCCATGATACACTCAAATGCCATGAATCGAAAGGCCGAGCGCTTGGCGCAATCAATCACGGAAGCGATCTCGGGCTGGAAATCGGTCGAATGCGTCGCCCTTGGAGAGCATTCGGAATCGGACGTGCTCGACCCCTATTTCGCCCTGGTCCTCGACGTCTATCTTCGAGACGATCCGCCCGCAGTTGAGGAGCGTCAGAGCGCCTTCGCCAAGTCAGTCGGGCAGCCGGGCGCGTTCGAGAGCTCCGCGTCGCGATCCAAGGACCGATTTTTCATCGACAGCCTGCCCGTTCGGGTCGAGTATAAAAGCGTGGCGATGATCGACGACGTCATAGCCCGATGCAAGGGGCCGGATTCCCAGATCGTCTGGATATTCAAGAACTCCGGCACCTATATGTTTTACCGGTTGATAAACTCCCGCATACTTTACAAAAAGAGCGCGTGGGCCGAGAGCATAAGGCACGATCTGGCCCAGCTGCCGGAATCCTTCTGGCGTAGGCTGGGCGAAGCGTGCATGGCAAAAATGGAGCACTACCTCGCGGATCTCGGCGCAGCTTCGTTCAGCGACGACGGGTACTTCTACAACGTCTCGATGGCCGGCTTCATCCGCTACTCAGCCGCGGCGCTCTTCACCGCGAACAAGCGGTTCGAGCCCTCGCATCGCTACGTCTCGGCCCAGCTCCGTGAGCTGGCCTGCCTTCCCGACAACATCCTCGGGCGCTGGGAGACGCTTCTGCGCTCAGATCTGGACATCAGCCGCAATCAAAAATACGAAGTCGCCGAGCTAATCGCGCGAAGCGTGCTCGCCCTGAGAGAGGACCCGCCGCGCCTGAGGACCGCGCCGGCGGGCCTGAGGACCGCGGCAAGCGCCCGACTCTTCCTCATGCACCTCTGATAGGACGGGGCAACTCCTCCGACAGGGCTTCCTCGACCGTCTCGACGGCCCAGGCGCGCGTCGACTCGAGCAGGGACGCGGCGTCCATCCCGCCCGGCCCGGCCTCGCGTTGGAAGGCGCTCGCCGAGGGAAGGAGCGTGGTCCACAGGTCCCTTTGCTCCGGGCTCAAGGATCCTAGGTAGCTGATCGCCGGGTCGCGCGGCGGAGGCAAGGCGCGAAGATCTTTCGCATAACGCGCGAGGAACTCGGCGGCAGGGCAGGGCGCGCTTCCGGCAGCAAAGACGCGCCGGAGCTTGGTTTCCCTCCTCGGCATTCCCCGTGGCGTCCTGATTTCCACGCCCTTGCCCGCCAGCGGCACGATCTCCATGGGAGACCGCGCCGCGAAACGCTCAAGGTGCTCGCGGTAGGCCATGAGAGGCTTGGTCAGGTAGCGCGAGTAGATCTCGCCTGAAGGACTCTTGCCGCTTTCCCTCTCCATGTCCGGGCCTCTGAAGAGGAAACCGGAAAAGAGAGCCTCGAGCGGGTCGAGGCGGGACTGCGACCGGCCGAAGAACCCGTAGATATAGGTGCCGCGCGCGTAACTCTTGCCTTCGGGGTAGGAAAAATCCGCCCCCGCGAGCAGCGTGGTTTCCGCTCCCAGGGCTTCGGCGAGAGAAAGGGCCGCATGCGTCACGTTGCCCCCCGACGTATCGAGGGCCGGAAAGGGTCGCCACCTGGCCGAAACGTAGGCGCAGAAAGGGTGCCCGGAGGAGAAGAAACGCACCGAATCTCCGAGCCGGCATAAGGTCGAGGGGGAGGCAAGGTCCAGGATTAACGGGATGCCTTCCGCTATTCCGCCTAGGAAATGATAGTAGCTGATGTGCTGGCAGTCTATCGACACGACCGCATCGGGCACGAGGTCCCGGCCGACGAGGGCCGGCAGGCTCGTGTCGGTGGCGATGAGGAATGCGCCGGCTGCCTTCGCCTCGCGCAAGGCCGGTATCTGCTCTTCCAGCGAGGGGCCGGCTGCGGAGACGGCCGCGCGGCGTACGGGCGGCAGCGGAGCCGAATGGCGCTCGGCGGCGAAGAGGTTCCGGACCGCGTTCTTGAACCAGAGTTTTCCGAAGAAGGCCTGGACGCTGTAGTCGTCGGAGATGCTGCCGAGGACCGCCTTGAGGCAGTCCGCCGCTCCCTCGAAAGACGCGCGATCGAGATCGACCCGGCCGCGCAGCGGAAGGCTGCGAATATCGCCGGAGAGCGGCGGGACGTACAGGGAGAGAATCGCTTCCCGGAGCTCATCGGGGCTCGGGTCGAGGAGGAGCGAGAATCGCTCGTCGATGAACAGTTCGGAGAGGTCGACCTCCTGTAGCAGGGCGCGGAGCAGAGGCGCGGAGTACTCGACCGCGAGCAGCCCCGTCGTGGCGCTCGACGCCAGATAGCGCTTGAGCAAGTAGCCGGCGCCCAGCCCGAGGGCGACGATGAAACCTCCGGGAGGCTGCGCCGCCTCCAGTCTCCCGGCCTCTCGCTCGGGATCGACCATGGAATGCATCGTGGCGTCCCTGCCGTCCAACCTGATGATGGGAACGGGGGCTCCACTCCTCGCCGCGCCGATCACGAGCGCCGGATCCGGGCGCGCGTCCAGGAGCCTATCGCCGAGGCTTTGGTCGGAGCGCGAGAGAGCCAGCAAGTTGCGGCGGAAGACGAGGTCGCTCATGCGGCAAATCTCCTCGCGAGAGACGAAAGGAAGTCCTCGCAGCGCGAGGCTAGGTCGCGGGCGGCGATCTGCGGTTCGCCGCCCCCAAGGATCGCGCGACGCGCCGCCGCGTAGTCGACGATGTCTATAGCCCTTAAGAGCTCGCCGACCAAAGCGTCGGACGGAAGCGCGCCGGCGCCCATGCGAGCGGTCGCTGCGCTCGCCAAATCGCGCCACGCTTCGATGCGGGAAGACAGCAAAGCCCTTCGAGCGTCTCGATCGGGGACGGAAGCTCCGTGGAGATGGATGGAGGCTGGAGATGATGGACCGATTTCCTCGAGTAGCATGCAAGCGCCGGAGCAGTCGATATCCTGGAATCCGCGGAGACGAACAGGCGATGGGTTCATGCGATAGAGCCTTCCGTAAAGAAGCGAGGAATCGAGGGAGAGGGCCGAAGCGTAGGCCGAGAGGCTGCGTGAGCTTCGCCATGGCGTTTGGTCGAGGCAAATAGGCGTGGACTCCGAGCTTTGCGACCACGAGCTTCCTTCGAAAGGATCGAGGCGAGAGCGCTTCGATGCGTTGAAGGATTCGAAGCCGTGCGGACGAGCGTGATCGTGGCCGCCGTAGGCCGCGAGGTCGAGACCAGCGACGAAGATCGGGCCTGTAGTAACGCGAGCGGCCAGCTGGAGCGCGGAGCCGCTCACGGTGCCGTGCGACGGCAGCGCGAGCGAGGGACAGAGCAGCAGCGGCAGGAGCTCGGACTCGGCGAACGAGCCTTGGTCAATAAGGACGAGACCCGCACGGCGATAGATCGAGGATGACGGCAACGAGGTAAGGGGCGAGACTAGAGGAGCCGGTCGGGACGCGAGGGGGTAAAGGTGTAGACGGCTCCAGTAGCCGCCGTCGGTTGCCATCACGAGGTCCGGCTCTATTCCGGCGAACCGACAGGCCGCTAAGGCAGACGAGACGGCTATCGTCGCGAACCGGCCTTTGACGCTGTTTAGTCCGAGCAGGCTTTGTTCGAGGCTAGGGCCGGCGGCGGCGACGACGATAGGCACGTTCGTTGGACGGAGCGTCCACGCCGTTTCTAGGAGAAGAAAAGAGGCGCAGGCATTCGCTATCCATTTCCGCCCGGCGGATTTTACTGTCGCAATCGACGAAGCGAGCCTGTCCAGGGAGCCTTTGACGGCCGTCCGCGCCGCGAGAGCCTCCGCGGGGAAGGCGCGCGAAGCCGGCTCCCATTCGAGCACGGCGACACCAGAGACGGCGTCCTCGTCCAGGACGCCGTCGAGGAAGGATTCGAGCGGCAGGCTCGAATCCGGGTACCAGCACGAGTCGGGTCGTCCGAGGCTGGTTCCCGCGAACCAGCACGAGTATTGCACGGAGGCGATGCGGGCCGAGGGAAGGATGCTTCTAACGGCGGGAGCGAGGTAGTCGAGGCAGGGGCCGAGAAGGAGCACGTGCGAAGGCCTGGAAGACCCGAGTTCGGACTCGGCGAAGCGGAGCGCTTCCTTCTCGGGCTCGTACCGAGAATGCAGCCAAACTCCCGAGGCCGCGCAGGTGAACGCCCCATTACGCGAAAGGCCGAGGACGAAATCCATTATTGGGAGAGGAAGCTTTCGAGGTTCCCCATGGCCGAGTCGGCCGAAGGGTCGAAGCTCATGGCTCGCCCCTCGGGGAAGGACGAGGCGGCTAAAAACGGCAATATGCGCCGCAGCGTTTTATCGAATTGGAAGAGGGCCAGACCCGGATCGATCGGCGAGGCCGAGCCTAGGACGCAAGCGACCGAGTGCTCGCCGTACGCGATGGCCGTTCCTCCCTTGGAGAGCATTCGGAGGCAGGAGGCGAGGAAAGCCGATCGGATCGCCACGAATTGCAGCCCGCGGAATCGCGGTTGCTCGACGGCGAGGAAGGTCGCCAGATCGAAGGAATAGACCGAGACCACCGGATATTTCCTCGAAGCCTCGATAAGTGCCCTTACGGGCACGGGCTGGGGGGGCACGAGCTGAAGCAGCGGCGAGCCGGCGCCTGCGCGACCGAGGAGTGAACCGATCTTGGCTTGTGTCTCGCGGGATGAAGCGTCAAGTGAGGGGTCATGGTAGACCCATAGACCGAGAAAGTCGGAATCGGAGTGCATGGTTGCGGCGCGCAGGCTCAATGTCAGCGGGATGCCGAGAATCGGCGCCAGGAGCGCCTTCGCTTCGTTGCCAAGGAGCTCGACGCCGACTTGCGAGGCGCGAGCGAAAGACATGGGCATTACATCGAGCGTTCCAGAGGGAAATCCTCCAAGGGCCGCGGGGGCCAGGAAGTCGCCTTGCGGGAGGAAGAGCGCAGTGGCCGAAAGAGCCAGCGACTCGGAGATAAGAGACCATGCCGCCAATATCGAATCGTGACAGCGTGGAAGAGACGCGAGTCGTTTTTCGAGGCTTTCCAGACCGCTCGTATCCAACTCGGTCTGGATGGGGGCTGGGCCTTTGGGAAAAGCCTCGTGGGCGGCCGATGCGCGCGAAAAAAGGCTGGTCGGTGCCGGAGATCCGCTAGGTCTTGAACCGCGCGCCTTCTCGAGGAGGCTCATCTCACACCAAGCCCAGTTCCTCGAATAGCTTTTTATACGTGTCGAAGTACTCGGAATTGGCGAATTCCTCGATCTTGTCCTCTGGCAGCGAGTCCAGGAGCTTGTCGAGATAGGAAAGCACGCTCTTGATCTCGGCCTTGAGGCGGTCCCCATCGTTCGAAGGGCGCGATGCCTCCATGACGGGAGCGATCGGTTCCTCGGCCTCCAGCACGAGATCCTCTTCTTCCTCTGCGGGAAGGCCGCCGCTCGGCGCGCCGTTCTGCGAGGGATATTCCGGGGACAAAGAAGCGGACAGGCCGGAATCGGACAGGACATCGATTTCCTCGAGGTCCGAAGGCTCCGATGAGGCAGCCGAATCCAGGCCTTCCTCGTGGAGGCTGATTTCGGCGAAATTAGGCTCTTCGATCTCATTGACCGGTTCGAGGAATTCGGCGTCGACGGCAGGTTCTTCCGCGGCATAGCCCGGACCGGCGTCGATACCGAGCGTGAGCTCCTCCGCCGATGAATCGGTCGAGACGAGAGGCAGTTCCTCGTCGATCTCGAGGCGCGGCTCGAGTTCCTCGGTTTCCAGGTCGAAATCGGAGAGGTCGGGCTCCACAAGGGGCTCATCGGCGAGCGGTGCGCCTTCAAAATCCATCGGCCCTGCCTCGAAATCGGGAGTCTCGAGGTAGGAAGTATCTTCGGGCGCGCTCGTCATCGGCTTGATGCCTTCTTCGACTACGAGGCTGAGCTCGCTCTGGTCGGGCTCGAGAGGCTCGTGGCCTACTTCGTCGACGCTGTCGTCTTGGCCGATCCTGACTTCCTCGATCGCCGGCGCGGCAGCAGGCGACGAATAGTCGCCAGACTCGGGCAAAAGAGTCTCGTCAAGGAGATTTGGAGGCATGATTTCGGATTCGAGATCGAGCGGCTGCTCGGCCTCGGCGATTTCTTCGGTGAAATCTGCCGTGTTGAGGATATTGTCGAGCTCGTCACCGGTAAGGGCGATAGTTTCGTCTTCCTCCTCGTCGAAGAATCCTCCGCTGGGCTCGGACTCGTTTGCTTCCTCGTGCTCGGAGATTCTGGGTTGGCCTGGCTCGACCGCCGATTTTACGACGTCGCCGATCTGGGTCTTGAGCGAGACGAGCTCGCTCCGGATGGAGGAAAGCTCTTCGGCGATCTTCAGCAGTATTTCGGTGGAGAGATCGGGCTTGGTGGAAGGTTGCGCAATGCGAGTCGGCTCGGGAGTCGGAGCGGAAAGCTCCCGCTCCACCGCCGAGACGTCGTCGAAACCGGCGCGCGCTACTACGGCAGGCCCCGGCGCAGGGCCTTCTTCCACGGAAAGGAAATCGTCGAACTCCGTGACCGCTTCGAAGCCGGCTTCAGAGGAGACGGACGGGGACCCGCGGCTCGCGACGGGTGTGTCGTCGAATTGCAGGTCTATATCGAGGGGCTCGAAATCGACGGCAGGCTCGGACGGTCTCGGCGCCGCCGGCCCCTCCATGTCAAGGAACTCGGAAGTGACATCGTCCAGTCCGGCGCCAAAATCCGATTCCTGCGCCTTCGTATGCTGGGCGCTCGGCTCCTCCGCTAGATCCAGGAATTCCGATGAGACATCTTCGATCGCGCCGGAGTGGGCCATATCTGCCTCCTGCGCGTCGCCCAGGCCCTCGACGCTGCTCATGTCTATCTCGGCTCCCGGGTGTATGGTCTGTGGCGCCCGTGTGCTCTCGATGTCCTCGAGCGAGATCTCTTGACTCCGAGATGTCATATCCTCAACTTCTTCCATAGCAGGTGAAGGCTCGGACTCGAGTAGGGATTCCTCGAGGGGAGGCATGTCCTCGATATCCGGCAGGGGTCCCGCCTCATCGACCGAGGAGCCGGAAGGGACTTCGAAATTCCGAATCGAATGACCCGAGGAGTTTTTCCTCGTCCTCGGACAGAAAGGATTCCTCGGAAAGGGCTTCGGAGAGGGGGGGGCCGGGTATGGCGACATCCTCGATGACATCCTGCGGTTCCGCCTTGACCCAAACGCCGTATTGCTCGAGTTCACCCTTCGGTGCCCCGTTCGGATCGTTATCAGGACGTATGGCCATAGTTACTCCGTTACGGGCAATCGTTAGTACAATATCGGCAAATCGGCGCCGCCTATTAACCGGCGCGGGCCGAAATCAAGTTACGCGCGGCATTAATTGGCCGATATCCACTCTAAGCGTCGAGTTGAGGGTTGTCAATAATCGCTTCGGGACCGAAGGATACGGATAAAGCCCGAGGCATGGTCGGCCGTAAATCATTGATGATGAGCCTCCCTTACGCAAAAGGCGCGTCGACTGCGTCCAGTCCAAGGCGTCGCGGCGCCGCTCGCCTGGCGATCTCGCTCTATGCGGGTTTTTTCGTGTATTGCGCTCTTTCGTTCGCGATCGGACCGGCTGGGATTGCCGCCTATAGACGACTCGAGGAGAGGAAGGCCGCGATGGAAACGAACCTCGCCGAGCTGGGAACGATCCGGCAAGGACTCAACGCCGAGTTGGACTCGCTGAAGAACGATCCCGACAGGGCGGCGCGGGAGGCGAGGAGCCTGGGATACCTGCGTAAGGGAGAAACGGCCATCGTATTGGGCGAGAAGGTGGAAACAGTTCGGCCGATAGATGCCGGAAAGGTGCTGCCGTACGCGGACCCGGTCGCCTCGGACGACGCGGTGCTCAAGGAAATTTCGATCGGAGTCTTTCTCGCCGTGCTGGCTCTTCTCCTCGCTCCCCGATCCGCGCGGACGCGGCCCGAAGGCCGCAAAGGGCACTCGTTTCTCGGGCCGAAGTCCGCTAGCGGTACAGCCTGGTCCAGACAGCGTCCCGAACGTAGCCGTTATCCACAGAGACGGCGCCTTTTTCGCTCACGTTGACGAATACCGATTCCTTGAAGCCGTTCATGCTATCGCCGTCAGCAGACAGCGCGAATACCCATCGCCAGGGCCTTGCGGAGGCGGCCACTATTCTCGCGGACTTGAGGTCCAGGCTGGGGCGATAGAAGTCCGGCGAATTCGGTTGACTCTGCAGTATAAGCACCGTAGCGCCCTGAATCGACACTTTGAGCGCCATTCTGGTGCCTGAGTCGAGGATCGCGTAGCCTCGGCCGTCGGGAAGTATGGTGACCCTGTCCACGTTCTTGTCGCCCTTCCAAGTGCCCGCGACGAGGTCCAGGCTCGGCGAGGCGTTCGCGGGTGGGCGCGCGGTCACGGTTGCGGCTTGCCCGGCGGCCTCGCCCGAGAGGGCCGAGTTCTGGCTATCCTGGCTTTTGTCGAAAAGCTTTCGCGTCAGTCGCCTCGAAGCGAGGATGAGGTCGTTGACCCCGGGGAATGTATCGGCGACGCTCTTTTTCTCGCCGCTCGAGACCTTCGTGACGTTCATCGTGAAAACGAGGACCGAGCCTACGCGGCTGGCATCAGCGGACAATATGTAATCCGCGACTAACGGCGCTATGTCCTTGGCGACGCCGAGCTGGACGGCCGTCTCCTCTTCCTTGAGCGCGAGTTCCTGACCGCTATCGTCGATGACGCGGAACATCTTGAGCTCGATGACGTAGCTGGTTACGAGGTTTCTGAGGGCAGTGGCCTCGCCTTGCTCGAGGCCGTCGCCGCTGAACGCTGCTACGCGAAGGACCCGCGCCGCTTCCTGGGCCCCGGCGCTGGGGCCCAGGAAGGCAGCGAGGCAGACGAGGACGAGCAGCCTGGGCTTACCGCGCATCGATTCCTCCCGGATTGTGTTTAATTAAGGATAACGCTCTGGGGGTCGGCTGTCTGCCCGCCGGCGGGGCTGGATGGAGCATCTGGCGCCGCTGCGCCGGGGGGGCTCGGCGCGGCGGCGCTGCCCAAGTCGAGTCCAGGGATATTCACTTTCAGCGTTGAATCGACCTTGTCGCCACTGTTGAGACCGCGTATCTGCCCTCCGAGCTTGTCGATGAGCGTCCGGTCGCGCTCTGCGCTGAGGCTGTGCCAATCGCAGAGCTTGTTGGGCTGAGTGCCTTCGTAGAACAAGAGGTTGATTGCGGTCGAGCTGCCGTCGGAGTTGACGCAATAGGGAGTGAGCAGAAGGCCGGTGACCGAGCAGACGGTCGCCTCGACCAGGCCCGTCTGCGGACGCTGAAAGCTCTTCATCGGAAGGCCCTTGTTGATGTCGTACATATAGTTGGCCCAATAGTATCCGGCGACCGTCGCTCCCGATTGGGTCGTGCCGAGCGAATTCCCGGGGCGATCGAAGCCGAACCAGATCGCCGTGGTGTAATACGGAGTGAATCCCACTGTCCAGGCGTCGGCCCAATTCTGCGTCGTGCCGGTCTTGCCCGCCGCGGGTATCGTGTACTTCTTGCCTTGGCCGTCGGTATAGGTGAAATAGGTCCCGTTGTTGGTCCAGCCCGCCAAAGTCCCGTATTTGACGACCCTGCCGAGCATGTCCACCATCACTGCCGCGTTCTGCTGGCTGATGATCTGGAGGCTCGAGCCTCTCTTTTTCTGCTGGGTTCGGAGATCTTTTTCAGGCTCCATGATGACGCGGCCGTTGCGGTCCTCGATCGAGAGTATGGATATCGGCGTCACCTCGCGCCCCTGATTCGCAAACACGCTGAAGGGCACGGGCCATCTTGAGCGGCGTTACGCCGATGACGCCGAGGCCTAGGGGATAGACCCGCGGGAAGGTCCTGCGAATTTCGTCCGGGTCGCTGATGCCGAGAAGGAGGGCGGCCCTGTCTATGGCCGCGTCGAAGCCGATCGAGTCGAGGACCTTGAGGGATGGGACGTTCATCGACTGAGCGAGGGCATTCCAAAGGAGCACCGGCCCGACCCACTTTCCCTTGTAGTCGAGTGGCGTGTAGGGGGTACCGTCCTCGTTGTGCGAAACGACGGGCTCGTCGTAGATGAGGTCGGCCTCTGTGAACTTGCGGGAGTCTATGGTGGCGGAATAATACAGAGGCTTGAAGCTCGATCCCGGCATCAATTGGCCTGCGCGGCCCTGATGAGCTGGTTGGCCTCGTCGAATTTGGAGCCGCCGACGAGGGCGGTTATGCGCCCAGCTCCGGCTCGACCGCGACGAGGGCGCCCTCGACCGTCGTCGGGCGAGATCTGGACTTCACCTGGCCGGAGCCCGCGTCGGCCATCGACTTGAGGCCTGGAGGCCGAACAGAAGGGCGGGTGGCGTCGATGGTCGGATCGATCCGTTTTGGCAGTAATCTGAACGCTCTGATTTCACCTTCGAGCCGGAGACGAACAAGTCCTCCAGGCTCGAAGCCCAGGCCGAGCATCTCGACGATCGGGATATAGGCGGCGTTCGGCTCCCCCGAGGCCTCTGCGTGCTCTTCGGCTTGGTAGGTCTTGTTGACCTGGGCCATTCCCTGGCCATCCAGTAGTCGGCGTGCCTCTCGGTTGGTCGAGGTCGAGGGTGGGTGTTGATGACTAGGCCGTCGTCTGTAAAGGTCGAGCGATCCGATAGAGCATATCCTCGAGCTGGCGTCGGACGTATTCGCTGAACCAGGGCGCCTTGTCGTCCTCGACGCGGCGGTTATAGGCGCTAGTCGTCGTGCGCGTATAGTCGAAATTGTCCCGAAAATCGTGGTACCAGGCCTCTGCCTCGGCCTTGGTCGCATAGCCGAGCCTCACCATTGATCGAGGACTCGCGTGAGCGCGCGCTGCGTTCTGCGGGTCCTGTAGGCGGTCGTACTTGGCCGGGCTGGAGAGCTGGATGGCGATGATGGCCGATTCGGCGAGGGTATCGTCCTTGGCGGAATGGCCGAAAAAATCTTGCTCGCCGCTTCCACACCGTACACACCGGACCCATAACCATCCGGTTGAGGTAAGCATCTCGAGAATCTCTTCCTTCGTGCATCCGCCGCTCGAGCTGCAAGGCGTTCCATAGCTCGACGATCTTGCGCTTGAGGCTGATGTCGCCGCGGATATCCAGCAGGGTACCTGCGAGCTCGCTCAGCGATCGTGGCGCCGCCGCGGCTCGTGCGCGCGAGCACATGCCCCAGGCCGCACGGAGAATGCCTTCGAGGTAAACCCGTGGCGCTGGTAGAAGGACTGATCCTCGCGGGTGATGACTGCGCTCGATTAGGGCTTGGGCAGGTCCTTGATGGAAACGTATCTCCCGTTTCTCGTCCGAGAAGAACTCGGTGATGAGCCTTCCTTCGATATCGTAGAGCTTCGAGCCGAGGTGAGGCTCGGCGTCGGCGAAGTTCTCGGAATTGCGGGTATTGCTCGTCGCCGCGATGGCGACTCCGCAACAACGCCAAGCACCACTGCTACGACGACGGCGATCATAAGGAGGATACGCAGCCTCTTCGCTGGCCTGGAATCGGGCGACATGACGCAAGCCTACGCGATGCCCGGCATCTTGGTCAACTCGGCGTTTGGACAAAAAAAGGCGGTTTTGGGGATACC
>CAWHFT010000055.1:0-20063 GCA_963828175.1 uncultured Spirochaetota bacterium | reverse complement strand
TTTTTTGTGACATTACTTCGTTCCATTCTGGTAGCTGCTTGGACCTTGGTGGTGGAGAAACCGGCGGCGAACGTGGCCGAACTCGGCGAGCTGGAATCGGCCGTCGGAAGCCGTTCAAGGCAAGCCTGAAAAATTTTGATCGGATATGTATGCGGCTCGCCGCCACGCCTAGTGACTCGACCCCATGCAGTTGCATCAGCAATCATGTGCATGATGGATGCTGACCACCGGCATGTTGTTGATGACAGCCTCAACTACTCACTAAATTTTCAATCCAGTAAGCTCCCAACTCATCGCCTCCTCGGACCACCAGCCCCCACCGGAATACGGAATGAAAACCCATATAAAGTCATCCTGCTCTTCAGCAGGAGTAACTGCCAGCGTAGATGCGATCAACCTTCAAGGTCTGATCAGCGGCGAGTGAGGGGATGAGTCGGCACTGGCCGTTATGGGCGTCGAAAGTCCAACCATGGTAGGGACATTCGACATTTTCTCCATCATCGAGGGCGATGACTCCAGCGACCTCGCCGCCCTCGGCCACGACGAGGGGAGTGGCACCCTTGACCGCGACGCCGTTGACGACCGATTGGAGCAGGGAAGGCACGCTGCCGCCGTGGCCCTCCACGAAGCGAGCGATCGCGTCGATGGCCCCTTTTCGTATCTGGCGGCCGTCCGGAAGGTCGACTCCGCTCATCCTCGTCTGGGCGCTGAACGGAATGGCGTTGGCCGCTTCCGGGATTCCCAGCGGGGCGCTGTCGTAGGTTCTCCACAGCTTGACGATACTTTTGCCCTCGGGCGTCTCGTCAGAGGAGGAGGCGAAGGCCGCGAGACGGGCGAGCTCCAGCACGGTGAATCGGCCGATCGGCAGGAAGGTGGTCGCGTGACGCGAGCCGACGGTGATCGTGCCCGTCTTGTCCAGGAGCACCACGTCGATGTCACCGGCGAGCTCCACGGCCTTGCCGCTTTTGGCGAGGATGTTGGCCTGAAGCGACCGGTCCATGCCGGCTATGCCGATGGCCGCGAGGAGCGCGCCGATCGTCGTGGGAATGAGGCAGACGATGAGGGCGATGAGCGTCGGCACGTCCGTGCCGAGGCTCTGCACGGAGCTGACGCCTAGGTAGCTCGCCATGTACAGCTCGGCGTTGCGCGCCATGGGCCACAGGGCGACGACGACGATGAGGAAGATGAGGGTGAGGCCGGAGAGGACCAGCGCAAGCGCGATCTCGTTGGGGCTGCGCGCCCGGATGGCGCCTTCGACCAGCGCGATCATTTTGTCCAAGAAGGACTCGCCTCGACCGCTCGTGATCTCGACGACGATATGGTCCGAGAGCACGAAGGTGCCGCCGGTCACGCCCGAGCGGTCCCCGCCCGCCTCGCGGATCACCGGCGCGGATTCGCCGGTGATGGCCGATTCATCCACCGAGGCGACACCCTCGATCACTTCGCCGTCGCCTGGGATTATCTGGCCCGCCGACACCGAGACGCGGTCGCCCGGCTTCAGGTCGTTGGAGGAGACTTCCTCGATGGCGCCGGTCTTCGTGATGAGGTAGGCGACGGTGTCGTGGCGGGCGCGCTTCAGGGAGTCCGCCTGGGCCTTGCCGCGCGCCTCGGCGAAGGCGGTCGCGAAATTGGCAAAAAGGACGGTGAGGAAAAGCCAGGCGTCCAAAGCGACGAAGTAGCCGATGGGCACTCCACTGGTTAGCCGGCCCCTAGCAAACTGGATAATGTACAGAAGTACCAGTATCGTTCCGATCTCGACGACGAACATCACGGGGTTCTTCCACTGGATGTCCGGGCGCAGCATTACCCACGATCGCTTGAAGGCGGTCCACGCCGTCGGTCCGTCGAACAGGGTCTTGGCCCTCTTGCGGCGCAGCGACTGCGAGATCTCGACCGGCGAGGGAATCTTCATCTCAATCTCCATGATCAGCCTCCGAAGGGGATCGGCCC
Source organism: uncultured Spirochaetota bacterium (assembly GCA_963828175.1). Taxonomy (GTDB): domain Bacteria; phylum Spirochaetota; class Spirochaetia; order Treponematales; family Rectinemataceae; genus UBA1306. The sequence continues at coordinate 18,113 of CAWHFT010000055.1, read as the reverse complement.
CAGATGCTCGGCCAAGGGGCCGAGGGCCGCGACGGGAAGGAACAACAGGGCGCCGACGATGAGGATAGTCCCGAGCAGCAGCAGGCCGAAGGTCTTGGTATCGTCGCGCAAGGTTCCGAGCCCGGCTGGGATGGTCTTCTTGGCCCCCAGGAAGGCGGCCATCGCGACCATCGCGATGATCGGGAGGAACCTGCTGATCGCCATCACGATGGCCGCGCCGATGTCCCACGCCACCGCCTCAGGCGCGGGGCTCGGGTTGTTGTAGAAGCCGTAGGTCACGCCCAGGCCGTCGAAGGCCGAGCCGTTGTTCGCGGAGGCCGAGGAGAACTGGTAGACGATCTGCGAGAGGCCGTGGGGCCCCGCGTTGCTGACCGCCTTCATGCCCCAGTCCATCGCGGCGTAGAGGCCGCTCGGGGCGAGTATCATGAGCGGGTGGATGAGGAGCGCGATCACCGCGAGCTTGACCTCGCGGGCCCCGATCTTCTTGCCCAGGTACTCGGGAGTGCGGCCGACCATCATGCCGGCGATGAAGATGCCGATGACGATGAACATGAGCATGTTGATCATGCCGACGCCCTTGCCGCCGAAGATGCAGTTGAGCCACATCCCGACCATGGGCGAGATCGCCGCGAGCGGATTGAGGCTGTCGTTTTCGGCGTTCACCGCGCCGCAGGTCACGTCGGTGGTCAGGGCCGCGAACGTGGCCCCCGCGGAGGTGCCGAAGCGCATGTCCTTGCCCTCGAGATTGCCGAGGTGCTGGTCGACGGGCAGCCCGGCGACGAACGGCGCGGCAAAAGCGACTCTACCTCCCGGTGCGCCAGCGCTCGGAATGTCGTAAGTGCGTCCGGCGGCATGGCTGGTGAGGCCGGGATTGGGCTGGAGCGTATCGAAGCCGACCGCCCAGATAATGACTCCCGCCATCAGGGCCAGCATGACACCGAAGATGACGACAGAATGCCTCATGCGCTTGAGCATCCGCCCGAACATGAGCACGAGGGCGAACGGGAAGATCATCATCTCGAGGCTGTTGAAGAAGTTGGAGATGTCGGTCGGGTTCTCGAAGGGGTGCGCGGAGTTCATGCCATAGAAGCCGCCGCCGTTCGTTCCGAGCATCTTCATCGACTCGAAGCCCGCCACGGGCCCGACGATGATGTTCTGCTGGATCGCGGCGCCCTTGTCGGTGAGACCCATGGAGCCCGGCTCGAGCGTGGTGGCCAGATGGGCGCTCTGCAACGTCATGGGGCTGCCTTGCCAGATGAACACGACGGCGAATACGAAGGCTATCGGGAGGAACAGGTAGATGACGACTCGCCACATGTCCAGGAAGAAGTTGCCGACTGCCGCTTCGCCGCGGAAGGCCCGGACGATCGCCACGAGCGAGCACAGGCCGATCGCCGCCGAGAGGAAGAGGTTCGCGTAGCCGAAGAAATCTGGCTGAAGTTCGACAGGTGCTGGTCGCCCGAGTAGTGCTGCAGGTCGGTGTTCGTGCTTGAAGGAGATGACGCTGTGCAGGATAGTGCTCGGGGACAGGATGGTCTTGTGGTCCGGGTTCAAGGGCATCCAGGCTTGCAAGGAGAGGACGAGGAAGCCGAAGGCGAAGAGTACCGTGTTGAATACGAGCAGCGAGACCAGGTACTGCTTCCAGTTCTGCGGTCCCGAGTCCAGCTTCTTCTCGAACCAGCTGAAAACAGGGAGGGGACGGTACTTCCCGTCCATCACCCAGGCTACGTATTTGCTCAGCGGAACGGCGATCGCGATCGCGACGACAATGAGCGCGAAAGGAAGCAACCATGTTTGTATGAACATCGCATTCTCCTTCAAAAGCGCTCGGGCCGGATGAGCGCGGCGACCAAGTAGATGAAGAGAAGCAGCGTAACTACCGCCGTCACATAGATCATTTCATGGCCTCCCGTGTCCTAGATCTTCTCGCACGCTTTGACGAACCACAGGCAGATCGCGAACAAGGCGACCCCGACCAGGAACATCCCGGGAATCCATAGTAAAAGGTTCATCAAAGCCTCCTCGAGCCTTTTGGGCCCTTCACGGAGAAAGCATAAGCAATTGTCGCGTTAATTGGGCATAAAGCATCTCGGCAAGGGTGTTAATAAATTATTAAAGAATGTCGGTGGATCACGGGAGCGAGGTGAGGATCTCGTCGATGGCGGAGAAATCGAACGGCTTGACGAGGTATGCCGCCGGAGCGCAGACGGCGGCCCTTTCGTAGACCGACTTGTTCGAATAGCCGGTGATGAAGACGATGGAGGTCGGGCCGCCCTGCGCTATGATGGTGGCGGCCTCGATCCCGTCCATCCCGCCCTGAAGGCTGACGTCCATGAAGACGATGTCCGGCCGCTCGGCCCGCGCCGTCCGTATGGCGTCTTCGCCGGTCGCCGAAAGCTCGAGCACCTCGAACCCGCGGTCGCCCAGGTAGGAGGACAAAGCCAGGGCGGTCAGAGTCTCGTCCTCCACGATGAGTATTTTCCTGCCTCTAGCCATTCGAGCCCACCCTCTGCTGGTAGAGGTCGCTCCGGAACTTGATGCGATAGGCGAGCCCGGCCTGCGAACTGAATTCGATCTCGCCCCTCATCTGATGGGTCACGATCGTGAAGGCCGTCTCCATGCCCATCTTCTTGTCGGAGGCGAGCGCGAATCCGGCCGGAAGCCCGACGCCGTCGTCCGAGATCCGTAGCTCCATGGCGTCGCCTTCGGCATGGCTCATGGAAATGCGTATGCGTCCCGCGCGCTCCTCGGGGAAGGCGTACTTCAGGGAATTCGAGACGATCTCGGCGAGGACGAGGCCGCACGGGATGGCCGTGTCGATCGGCAGCGAAACATCCTCGATGTCGACCTCGATCGCGACCTTTCCGGGAGGGACGCCGTAGCTCGAGACGAGGAGGGCCGCGAGATCGCGGACGTACTCGGACATGTCGATGTTCGAGAGGTCATTGGACTCGTAGAGCTTCTGGTGCACGAGGGACATCGCCCCGATCTTGTCGATCACGTCCCTGAAGACCGCCCTCGTAGGCGCGTCCTTTGTCCTGTCGGAGCTCAGCACGAGAAGGGAAGACACGACCTGCATGTTGTTCTTGGACCGGTGGTAGATCTCGCGGATCAGGGTCTCCTTCTCCGATAGGAAGCCGCGCACCTTCGCCTCAGCGGCCCGGAGCGAGCGGAAGGATTCGCCGACTCCCCATATCAGTATCGCGTTGGCGGTGGCGAAGGTCAGGTCCATGAGGAAGATGTTTAATCCCTGGACGACCCATGAGAAGAAGCGGAAATCCTTGAGAATGCTCCAGCCGACGAGCCCCTTCGCGTGCAGAACCGCGAAAGTCATCCCCGTCGCGAGGTTGAAGACCGCCAGCATGAAGGAGGCGCCGAAGCTCACGAAGAGGCTCAGGATGAGGACGCTGACGGAGAACCAGATGCCGCTCTCGCCTTCGGGGCCGGCGATCAGGAGGGAATATAGGCCGATCAGGTAGAAGGTTATGGCGATGACTATCGTCTTCGCCTTGACGGGCGAGCGTGGGACCAGGAGGAAGCAGACATTGACGGCATAGGGGATGAGGAGCAGTAGCCCAGATGGTCTGCCAGTGGAGACCAGCCAGATGGTGGCCGGAAGGATGCAAAGCGTTCCGGCGACAATGCCGGAGAATGTGATTACGTAAAAGACGTAGCCTTGCCAGTACTCGATGGTATTCAGTTCGGCCGAGCCGACATAGAAGACAATGAGCCGGTTAATCTGCTTAGCGGCGGCCTTGATCAAGCCGGGGCCTCTCGGCGGTCTGCTCGCGTCTTCCATGGGTCGCCTCGATATCAATCTAGGATCAGGCGTCGACGGCGTCAAGGCGCCGCTACCTCAGCCCGATGAGCGCGACGCCGGCCAGGGCGAGGGCCATCCCCGCCGCTCGCGGTCCGGAGACCTTCTGGCCGTGGAAGATGCGGGCGAGGAGGACGGTGGGCGCCGGGAAGAGGGACGTGATCAAGGTGACGAGCATGAGGAGGCCCGAGCGGCTCGCGAGGAGGAAGCAGACGTTGGCGCCCATGTCGGCCACGCCGGCGAAGAGCGAGGCGGGCAGGTCCTTTCTCCGAACACCGGCGAAACGCTTGTGGCCGAGGAAGACGACGCATGCGGTGGCCGTCAGCGAGGCCGCGCGCGAGGCGAGCAGGGGCCAGAGCCCCGAGCCCGCGCCTGTCCTCGAGATCGCGATGAAAAAGGAGCCGAAGCCGAGGCCGGCGACGGTTCCGAAGAGGAAGGAGGACCTGAGCTCGAGCTTGTCCCTCGTCTCGCCCCGCTCGTAGGAGAGGAGGAAGATCGCGGGAAGGCAGAGGGCAGCGCCGATCAGGGCCAGTTCCGAGGGCCGCTCGCCGATGGCGGCGCCGAAGACCGCGGGGACGATGGCCCCGACGAGGGCGGAGACGGGCGATACGATGGCGGCCTTATGCTTGGCCAGGCCGCTGTAGAGGGCCGCCAGTCCCATCCATCCGGTGATGCCGGCCAGGAGGCCCCAGGCGATGTCCCGGGCGCCGGGAGCGTTCGGGCCGACGAGCGGGGCGGCCACGAGGGCGACGAGGATCCCCGCGGCTTGCGAGACCAGCATCACCGCGAAGACGGAGTTCCGGCGCGACGCGTGCCCTCCCGAGAAATCGGCGCTGCCGTAGAGGAGGGCCGAGAGCAGGGCCAGGACGGCGGTCATGGAGCGGACCCGGCTTTGCCGGTCGCGGCGCTTTTCGATCGCATGGGACATCTTAGCATTCTCGCCGTCAAATCGGTATAGACATATCGATAAGGAATCTGGTATATTGAGTCCGTCTGAGGGACGGGATTTCCTGCCCCGAGGAATCATCCACCGCTATCCTATCCAGAGGCAGCCCTGATGGAGAAGAGAATCGGCGTCATCGCGATCCTGGTCACCGACACGGCGAGCGTCAAAGACATCAACGACGCCCTGCACGCCTACGGGCATCTCGTGCTCGGCAGACAGGGACTTCCGCTCCGCGATAAAGGCGTCAACGTCATCTCCCTCATCGTCGAAGGGGACACCGACGAGCTCGGAGCCCTGTCTGGCAAGCTGGGGAGATTTCCCGGAGTCAAGGTCAAGTCCGTCTTAACGCCCTACCAGGAGGGACACGATGGAAGGACTGAAGGCGACGGCGGAGAAGCCACGCGCTGACGAGCGCGCCGATAAAAGCTTCATAGATTCCGGGAAGCTCAAAGGCCTCGCGCAGGCCCCGGCGCCCGACGCCGGCGAGCTCGACAAGATCCTGAGTCACGCGCTCGAGCTCCGGGGCCTCGGCATCGAGGAAGTGGCCCGGCTTCTCCGGGTGAGCGACGCGGCATCGCGCGCCCGGATCCTCGACGCCGCCATGCGGGTCAAGGAAGCGATCTACGGCCGGCGCATGGTCTTCTTCGCCCCGCTGTACATCGGCAACACTTGTTCCAACAACTGCCTCTATTGCGGCTTCCGCAAGGACAATGCCGACTTGGTGCGCGCGGTCCTGGACACGAAGGAGATCGAGGCGGAAGTCCACAGCCTGCTACGGGAAGGGCACAAGCGCCTGCTGATGCTCTCCGGCGAGTCGGCCGATTCCCCGCTCGACTACTTCCTCGAGGCCATCGAGACCGCCTATCGCGTCCGCGAGGGCTCCAATTACGTGCGGCGCATCAACGTCGAGATCGCCCCGCTGTCCGTCGCCGATTTCGCCTCCCTGAAGGCGACAGGCATCGGAACCTATGTCTGCTTCCAGGAAACCTACGATCCCGAGCTGTACGCTTTCTACCATCCGACGGGGCCGAAGCGCGATTATCTCAACCGCCTCTACGTGATGGATCGTGCGATGGAGGGCGGCATCGAGGACGTGGGCATCGGCGCGCTCTTCGGCCTCGGGGATTGGCGCTTCGAGGTCCTCGCGATGTTCGAGCACGCCCGCCACCTCGAGGAGACCCACGGCTGCGGCCCGCACACGGTGTCCGTGCCGCGTCTGCAGCCGGCGCAGGGATCGGCGATCGCCAACCACGTGCCGCATCCCATCGACGACGAGGACTTCAAGCTGATGGTGGCGGCCATCAGGATCGCCATGCCCTACACGGGCATCATCTTGAGCACGCGCGAGAGCGAGGCCATGCGGAACGAGCTCTTCCGCTATGGCGTGAGCCAGCTCTCCGCCGGCTCGCGAACGAATCCCGGCGCCTACTCTGAGGCCGCGAAAGAGGACGTGGGCGACACCGGCAGCCAGTTCGCGCTCGGCGACCACCGCAATCTCGAGGAGGTCGTGTCCTCGCTGATCGACTCGGGGCATATCCCCTCGTTCTGCACCGGGTGCTACCGCAAGGGCAGGGTCGGCCACGACTTCATGGACCTGGCCAAGCCGGGCCTCATCAAGGAATTCTGCATGCCGAACGGCCTGTTCACGTTCCAAGAGTACCTCCTCGATTTCGCCGGCCCCGCGACGAAGGGCAGGGGGCAGGCCCTCCTCGACAAGCTCGTAGGCGAAATCGAGCGGCCCGAGATCAGAAAGCGGACCCGCGAGGCGCTCGACAAGATCGTCGCAGGCGAGCGTGACCTCTACTTCTAGGGAGATCCTCGCGTTCTACGGAGGCGCCCGTACCGAGGAGCTCGCCCGGTCGGCGCGCGCGGTCTGCGAGGCCGTCCACGGGAAGAAGATCCTCCTCCGCGGCCTCATCGAGTTCTCGAACGACTGCCGCCTCGATTGCCAATACTGCGGCATCCGCGCGGGCAACGTCTCGGTGGTGAGGTACCGGCTGTCGGAGGACGAGCTCGCGTCGGCGGCGCGGGCGGCTTATGGCGCGGGCCTGCGCAGCTTCGTGCTGCAGAGCGCGGAGGACCTCTGGTACACGGCCGAGCGTCTCGCCTCGGCCGTCGCCCGCGTAAAGAGCGACTGCCCCGAAGCGGCCGTCACGCTGAGCTGCGGCATTAAGACGCGCGCCCAGTATCGGCTCCTCAAGGCCGCCGGGGCCGATCGCTACCTCCTCCGCTTCGAGACCTCCGATCCGCGATCTCCACGAGCGCCTGCGCAACGGCATCAGCCTGAAGCGCCGGCTGGGGGCCCTCGAGGACCTGCGGGCCGAAGGCTATCAGGTCGGCTCCGGCTTCATGGTCGGCCTCCCCGGCGAGACCGAGGAGACGCGGATCGCGAACGCCCTCCTGTGCGCCGACCTCGAGCTGGACATGGTGGGCATCGGCCCCTTCATTCCGCATCCGGCGACTCCGCTCGCGCTCGCAAGGCAGGAGAGCATCGAGCTGACGCTCCGCATGACGAGCCTCGTGCGTCTCTTGATGCCGAGCGCCCATCTGCCCGCGACTACGGCGGCCGGCTCGCTCGACCCCGAGGGGCGCGAGAAGATGATCCTGGCGGGAGCCAATGTCCTCATGCCCAACATGACGCCTACGACGGTGCGCAAGAACTACCTCCTCTACCCGGGGAAGATCTGCCTCGACGAGGCCGGGGACAAGTGCCTGGGCTGCCTCGCGCTGCGCATGAAGACGGTCGACCGCGAGCTGTCGTTCGAGCGCGGCGACTCGCTGCGCTCGAGGCCGACCACGGGCCCGCGGCTGGCCACGGAGGCTGCCGATGTCGGCTGATACCGGCCCTGAGCATGCCGTCTACTACGGCGAGGAGACGCGCAAGGCGTTGGCCAACTTCGGCCCAGGGTCGACGCCGCGCGAGCTGATCCGCGCCTACGCCAAGGTGAAGCGCGCCGCGGTGACGGCCGTGCAGGAAGTCGAGGGCCGGTTCGAGGGCGGGCTCTTCGACTGCCTCGTCGCGGCGCTGGACGAGATCGCGGAGGGCAAGCACGATGGCCAGTTCCCGCTGCCCATCCGGCAGGGCGGAGCGGGGACCAGCTTCAACATGAACCTCAACGAAGTCGCGGCTTCGAGGGCGCGAGAGCTTTTCGCCGAGAAGACGGGCAAGGACGCCCCGCGCCTCGATCCAATCGAGGACGTGAACCGCGCGCAATCCACGAACGACACGTTCCCGACGGCCGTGACGGTAGCCGCCTTCGAGCTCGTCTTGGAGCTCGAGGGGCGGGTGATCGCCCTGCAGGAGGCGCTGGTCGCCAAGGAGCTGGAGTACGACGGCATACTCATGGCGGGGCGGACCGAGCTGCAGGATGCGCTCCCGATACGGCTGGGCCAGGTCTTCGGCGCATGGGCCGGGGCGGTCGAGCGCGACCGCTGGCGCTTCCACAAAGTGAAGGAGCGGCTGCGCACGACGGCCTTGGGCGGGACGGCGATCGGCACCTGCTTCGCCGCGAGAGCGGACTACGTGTATGCCGCCGAGCGCGAGCTCCGGCGCTCGACGGGCCTTCCCCTGAGCCGCAGCCAGAACCTGCCCGACGAGATCGCGCACCAGGACAAGCTTGCGGAGGCCGCCGACGCGATCGGGCTGTGCGCCGGCAACCTCCGGAAAATCTGCGGAGATCTCCTGCTGTACACCTCGAGCCTTTCCGGGGAGCTCGCCCATCCCGAGCTGCAGTACGGCTCCACGATCATGCCGGCGAAGGCAAACCCCGTCCTGCTCGAGTTCGCCCGCGGCCACGCGATGGAGGCGGAGCACGAGTCCGCCGCGGCGCGGGCCTTCGCCTTCGAGGGGCAGCTCCAGCTCAACCCCTACCTCCCGTTCCTCGCGGACGAGCTGCTGGACGCGGGGAGGTCGCTCTCTCTCGCCCTCGACGCGCTGTCGCGGAGATTCCTGCCCCTGGTCGAGGCGAGGCGCGAGCGCATCGCCGAGCGCCTCGTCGCTTCCGACGCTTTGCTCAACCTGCTCGCGCCGGTTCTGGGCTACCGTCGCGTCAAGGAGCTGGCTGCCGAGCTGCGCGCCGAAAGCGCCGCCGAGGCCGCGGGCGGCGGCGCGGGGCCGGAGGCCGGCGCGGGGGCGGCGCTCACCGAATCCTACATCGACCGCGTGGCCCGGATGAGCGGCCTCGGCCGCGACGAGATCGCCAAACGGTTCGACCCTCGCCGCTCGACGTCGCTTGCCGGCAGCCAAGGAGAAACCCCATGATCGCGAACTCGACCCCGAGCGCCGAGCGCGTCTCGATTGTCCTCGCCGGATTGCGCAACTCCGGCAAATCCTCGCTGATGAACCGCCTCTTCCAGCGGGAGGTGTCCATCGTGTCGGCGACTCCCGGCACGACCACCGACCCGGTCGCCAGGCCCATGGAGCTCGGCCGGTTGGGCCCGGCGATGCTCCGCGACACGGCAGGGATCGACGACGAGGGCGAGCTGGGCCTCCAGCGGGTCGAGAGGACGAGGGCCGCGCTCGCGAGCGCCGACATCCGAGTCCTCGTCACGCGCTCGGATCTCGCGCCCACGAAGGCCGAGGACTTTCTCGTCGACACGCTCGCCGCGGACGGACGGCCGATTCTCGCGGCCGTCACCTTCGACGACCGGCCGCGCGACTCGGCCAAGGACGCTTGGCTAGCTCGGCGCGGCATCGCGAGCGTCCGCGTCGACAACCTGGCCGGTCGCGGCGCGGCGGAGCTCCGCGAGCGGCTGATCGCCCTCGCGGACCGCGTCGAGGGCGAGAGCGGCATGTTCGAAGGCCTGGTCCGCGAGAACGAGCTCGTCCTGCTGGTCACGCCGATCGACCTGGGCGCGCCGAAGGGCAGGCTCATCCTGCCTCAGGTCGAGGCCATCCGCGAGCTCTTGGACCGCGACTGCGCGGCCCTCGTCGTGAAGGAGCGCGAGCTGTCGCAGTTCTATTCCATGCTGAGGCAGAGGCCCTCGCTCGTCGTAACGGACAGCCAGGCCTTCAGCAAGGTCTCCGCCGACATACCCGAGGACCAGAGCCTGACCTCCTTCTCGATCCTCCTCGCGCGGAAGAAGGGCGACCTCGCGACCTACCTCGCCGGCATCGAGGCCATCCGCGACCTGCCCGAGGGCGCGAAGGTGCTCGTCCTCGAGGCTTGCTCGCACCACCGCCAGGCCGACGACCTCGGCACGGTGAAGATCCCGCGGCTCTTCCGCCAGCTCGCGCCGCGGGCGGCGAGCTTCGAATTCTCCCGCGAGCTTCCCGGCGCCGAGGCCTTGCGGGAATACGGATTGGTTATCACCTGCGGCGGCTGCATGCGCACCCGGCGCGAGATCATGGGCCAGCTGGCGCTGATTTGCGAGGCCGGTGCGGCCGTGACGAATTACGGCCTCTTCCTGGCCTGGGCCAACGGCCTCCTGCCCCGGGCGGTCGAGCTCTTCCCAGAGTACCGGCTATTGCGGCGCAGGGATGGCAGCGGGCGCGGGAACGGCAGCGGGGGGCGCGACAGGCTCCTTGACCGCGTCGAAGATGGCGTTCAGCAATGACGCTGAGCCGCTAGCGTCCTGATTGAGCTGCCAAATCATGATGCCGCCACCGCGCAGGCGCGCGAGGTTGACCGCTTTCGCGCGGAGCGTGTCGAAGCCGTTGTAGCCGAACTCCCCCGACACGTCGGCGGAAGAGGCCCAGGGATCGGCGCCGAGCACCTTGCTGTAGGAGATGGAGTGGCGGTCCTTGAGGCTGCGGCCGTAAAAGGGAACACCCAGTATCGCCTTCGCTTTAGGCACTCCTCGAGTCGTAAGCCAGTAATCCATCGCCGCCTGGGCAAACCAATAGCTCGAGTGATGAGCGCCCGGAGTGCCATAGCCGTCGTCGTAGGCCATGATATTCAGAAAATCGACGTCCTCAATGACGGTGTCCAGGTAGTCCTTGCCGTGAAAGGACGTCGCGCTAACCGCGACGCTCAGCTCCTTCCCGGCCTCGTGGAGCCGCATCGACAAGGCGTGCATCAAAAGCGCAAAATCCAGCGGCGTCGCCGGGAATTCCCAATCCATGTCGATGCCGTCCAGGCCGTACACGTCGATCAGGTCCATGCTGGCGTCGACGAACCTTTCGATACGGACCGGATCGGCGGCTATGGCGGCTAGGGCGTCCTCGTAGCCCGTGCCCCCTCCGCCCACCGAGATGAGGACCTTTGCGCCCGCGGCATGGGCCCTGGCCGCGAGATCCATCAGCCTTCTTTCGTTCGGGAGGTCTGCGTAGGAACCGTCCGTCCTCGGCGTCGCGAAGGCGTAGCAGACATGGGTCAGCGCGCGATACTGGATATTCTTGGGATCGCCGGACCAGGAGGGAAAGTAGCCGACTATCCTGAAATCGGCCGGTATTCGATAGCCCGCGGGCACTGTAGGAATGTAGGCGGCCCCCGTGGCGCACGAGATCAACATGAGGAGCGAAATTAGAGTCGGAATGGATCTCGCTCGCATTGTCATGAAGGTTGCTTCCTCATCATGGTATACTTGTCTCGGAGGGAATGATGCCCGAAGAGATAGTCACTATAGACCTGGGTTTCGTCAACGCCTATCTCCTGAGGACCCGCGAAGGCTTCGTACTCGCCGATACCGGCGTGGCCACGCAGTGGGGCAAGCTCGCCGCGGCCTTGGCGGCCGCGGGCTGCGCTCCCGCTTCGCTCAAGCTCGTCGTGATCACCCACGCCGACATGGACCACGCCGGGAACGCCCGACGGCTCCAGGCCGAATGGAAGGCGCCCATCGCGATCCACGGGGCCGACGAGCTGAGCTTGCGGACCGGCGTCGCGCCGAAGCGGAGCGGCCGCGGCCCGATCGCCTCGGCCGCGATGGGGCTCATGGGGCTGATGAGATTCTTCGCCAGAGGGGTGAAGGCCGAGCCCCTTCATCCCGACTTCATCCTCACCGACGGCCAAAACCTCCGGGCCTGGGGGCTGGATGCGCGCGTCATCCACCTCCCCGGCCACACCGCCGGCTCCATCGCGCTTTTGACGGCGGACGGAGCCTTCATCGCGGGGGACGTCTTCGCCAATCGGAGCCGGCCCGATCTTTCTCCCTTCGTCCAGAGCTTCGACGACTACCTCGAATCCCTGCAGAAGGTGAAGGCCCTCGCGCCTTCGATAAAGACCGTCTATCCGGGGCATGGCCGGAGCTTTCCCGGCGCGGCCATCGCCGGCATCGAGGCATAAGACGGCTCGATGACGGCTCGAGGTAGCTTATTCTGGCGAGGTGCGCGCGATACGGTTCCTTTGATCGTCGGCGCCATCCCGTTCGGTGTCATATTCGGCGCGCTCGCGATCGGCAGCGGCCTCTCACTGGCCGCCACGGTCGGCATGTCTCTGTTCGTGTTCGCCGGCTCGGCCCAGTTCATAGCCCTCGGGCTCGTGGCCGCGGGCGTTTCGCTGCCGCTCATCCTGCTGACGACTTTCGTCGTCAACCTGCGCCACTTCCTCTATGCGGCGTCGCTGTCGAGGCGCATGGCGGCGATCGCCGAGTGGAAGAAAGCCCTCTGCGCGTTCTGGCTGACCGACGAGAGCTTTGCCGTAATGGCCGCGAAGATCACGAACGAATCGCCCGGCTCTCGGCTCTCGGACGAAGAGCTCACGAGCTACTACCTGGGGTCGGCGGTTTCCATGTACTCGAATTGGCAGCTCTGCACGCTGGCGGGCGCGCTCTTTGGCAAAATCCTGCCGGGCGTGGCGTCCTGGGGCCTCGATTTCGCGATGCCCGTGACCTTCATCGGCATGCTGGTGCCCTACCTGAAAACCCTGCCTATGGCGACGGCCGCCGTCACCGCCGGCTCGGTGGCGGTCCTCGCCTCGGCCTTCCCCAGCAAACTGGGCCTCTTGACGGCGGCCCTGGCGGGCATAGTGGCCGGGACGCTGACGGAGCTTCCGTCTCGAAGGGGAAAGGCCGCTTGAACGAGCTTGCCCTGGTCGCGGGGATGGCGGCGATCACTTTCCTCATCAGGTACGCGATGTTCGCCGCGGCCGGGCGCTTCGAGCTGCCCGCGATCGTCGCGAGAACCCTGCGGTTCGTCCCGGCGGCCGTGCTTTCGGCCATCGTCGCGCCGGCCGTGCTCATGCCTGGCGGCAAGGACCTGCAGTTCGGTCTCGGCAGCCCCCATCTCGTCGGGGCGATCGTCGCCCTCGTTGTCGGCCGCATCACCGGCAATCTCCTCGCAGTGATCGTCACCGGTATGGCGGTGTTCTGGCTTTGGCAGGCTCCCTTCCTCCGGGCCCTCCTGCCGTTCTACTGATCCGACGGAAAGCGCCGGTCGGCGAATTTGCGGATTTCCTTCAGCACGGGAATCAGGGCCCTGCCGTCTTCGGAGAGCTCGTAGGTCACCGATTTCTTGTCCACCGTCGCCTCGGCCCGCTTGAGAAGTCCAGCGTCGTTCATCCGCCGGAGCCTGTCGACGAGCGTGGGGACATTGGCCTCGATGAGCTCCCGCCTGAGATCGGTGAAGCGGAGTCCCGATTCGGAGAGGATGTCGATGATCCTCAGCGTCGTGTAGTCGCCGAGCAGCTTTAATGCCTCGGTGGGACAGGGTCTCGTTGCTGGATTCTTCCGGCTCATATCCTTAGCATACTCGTTTTTGATAAAAAGCATTAGTAAAAAAACTTGACTAATAAAACGTCCATGCCTAGCTTTCGATCAGGGAGAACGCAGCATGGACAACACTTTGGTTTTGAACGAAACGTCGGTAGTAGGCACGGTGGCCGCGCTCAACGCGCGTGGCGTCGAGGCGGAGATCGTGGATACGAGGGCCGATGCGCTCGCGCGAATAAAGGCCTTAATTCCTGCCGGGGTCAGCGTAATTACCGGCGCTTCGCTGACTCTCAAGGAGATCGGCTTCGAGGACTACCTCGTCTCGAAGGCCCATCCGTGGAAGAACCTCAAGGAAGCGATCGTCGCGGAGGAGGATCCGGGGAAGAAGGCCGCGTTGCGCAAGCAGGCCGTGCTCGCCGACTATTTCCTGGGCAGCGTCCATGCCGTCGCGGAGAGTGGCGAGCTCGTGATCGCGAGCGCCTCGGGAAGCCAGCTCGGGGCTTACGCCTTTACGGCCTCCAACGTGATCTGGGTCGTCGGCGCGCAGAAGATCGTGAAGAGCGTCGAGGACGGGATCCGGCGCGTCAAGGAATACATCATGCCGCACGAGGACCTACGGATGCGAGCCATGACCGGCGGGAAGATGGGCACGATGCTCGGAAAGCTCCTGATTTTCGAGCGGGAGTCGCCCCAACTCGGCCGGCACCTCAAGCTCATCCTCATTCGGGAGCCCACTGGCGATTGACCCCAAGGTGATGTGCCCTCCGTCGCCCGTTGCCGGTCGATAGTTCAGCAAAACCGTTTGCAGTACATAGCCCTTGGCAATATGCTTTTTGTATGACGGCCGATCCTTCGAGGAAAGAAGCGCTCGAGCGGGAAGCCCTGGCCTACATACAGCTGGGAACCCTGGTTCAGAGGCCGAGGAGCGAGGAGAAATCCGAGGCCGTCGCGAAAGTGCTCGCAGAAAGCCTGCCCGTCGCGGAAAAATCCGCGGATCGAGCGCATCGACGCCGGCGCGGTTCCGGCCGAGGACAAAAAGCCCGCCGCTGCCTCGCAGTCCAAGGCTCCGCCGCCTCCGCGGGCCCCGCGCCCGCGGCGCCGCCTCAGGCTTCCGCGCCGTCGGCCGTCCCTGCGCCGGCGCTCCCAGGCCGCGCGGCCGATACAGGGCAACGCGCTTGTGCGCAAAAAACCGAGCCTCGTCGCCGCGGCCAAAAGCCGCGCGCATATCCTGGCGGATATCCCGACGACCACGCAATTGCGATATGTCTTCCTTGAAGGCCGCGAGGTCAGGTCCAAGGCCAAGGGCAACCGCTTTCTCAAGCCGGGCCTCTTCCGCCTCTCCTTCGCGAAGGACGCTTCGCGATTTTTCCTCGAGGGCTTCAAGCGGGATTTGAGCCCGATACTCGTCGCGGCGCTGGAAGCTACCCTGCGCGACGGCTGGCGCTTCCTCACCAAGTCCGAATACAACCGCTTCGCCGCCTTGCGACGGCTGGTCTCCGAGCTCGCGGACATCGCCCCGCACGGCATCGGTCAGGACGATATCGGATCCGGCGCGCAGATTCTTCAACTTGGAGATCGCCTTCCTCTCGCTCCGGGCCGACGCCTCGAGCCTCGTCGAGATCGCCGCGGGCTTCGACAGCGTCCTCACCAAGCTCTCGTATCCGAGGAGGATGATCGACGAGGCGCGGTCGGCAGCGCGCCGGCTCCTGCAGAACGGCGGCCCGCCCCCCTGCCTCCAAGACCTGATACTCGCCGTCAATATGGTCCGGTCCCGGCGCTACCTAAGGATCCGCGACCTCATGAGCTTCGATAACGCGGCCCTCGTGAGCGTCAGCGAGTTCGATTGCCCCGACGACGTCCAGGATGCGATCGATGCACGAGTTGCCGAACTCTCTCGGAAGGTCGAGGTCCTCGTCCGGGAGAATGAAGAGATCCTCAGGCTCAAGGCCTTCGTCAGGCGCGACCACGAAGGCGAGATCGATTACGGCCCGCTGGCGACGCTCTATGAATCGGACAAGGCGCGCAAGCGGTCCTGGAAGAAGGACGAGAGCAACGCGATACTCCTCGTCTCGGGCATCGCCGACCGCTACCTGGCCATGATCACCCCGGTGCTCGGCCTTCCGCCCTCGACCGGGGGGAAGGCGCCGGGCGCTCGAGCCTCGGACGCGGGTGGTCCGCACGTAGTGGACAAACCGCTGGAATACGAGGTCTCGCGCCTGTCCAGCGCCTATGCCAAGATCGACAAAGTTCTCTTCTATCTCCCGAGCCTGCCATGGCCGAGGTTCCAGGCGCTCAGGGCCCGATCCGCGCAGGCGACCAAGTACGAGGCCGAAAGCGTGGCGCTCCTCGTCGAGGCGGCGGATATCTTCTTCCGGATAGGCAGCAGGCTGGTCGAGCTCCTGCGATCCCGCGAAGGACTGGCCGCCAAGGAAGGGGACAAACCGGCGGAGGGCCTGGCGGACGGCGCCGAGCTCTCGCTCGACGACTTGGCGTTGCGGCAGTCCATGTCCCTGGCCACAACGGCGGCCTATCTCGCCGCGCTGCGGCTCCAGGAGCCTAATCTCGGCGCGGCGCTCAGGAACGAGCGGCAGTCGACCGACGAGCGGCACAGCGTTTTCGCCGAGATAGAGCGGCTCGCCGACGCAGATACCTTCCTTGAGCTGCGGGAAAAGAGCGGATTCGCTTAGGCGCCGATCCCTCGGCCTCTGGCCCAAATCCCTCGGGCCGAAGCATTCATGTTCGGAGGTGGGAGGCGAAGAAGCCCGTGGCCTTTAACCATGCGTCCGCGCTGGCCGCTGGCCTGTAGGCTTTAGGATCCGAGTCGCGGAAGAAAGCGTGTCCCGAAGCGGGATATACCTTGATTTCGTTGACGTTCCCGTTCTTTCGGAGCAACTCTCCGAACCTCTCGATCGTGCCCGCCGGAATCGAGGGGTCAGCGTCTCCGAAGAGGCCCAGGACGGGAGCCTTCAGTTTATAGAGCTGGTCGAAAAGGGCCTGCATGCCGCCTCCGTAGAAGGTGCACACCGCATCCAGGGGCCGGTTGACGCCCAGGAGCAGGGACATGCGCCCCCCGAAGCAGAAGCCGACGCTGCCGACTTTGCCGGTCGAGTCGGGCCGTTTCTTGATCGCGTCGTAGACGGCGGACAGGTTGCCGCCCGCGCCGGCGCCGTACTTTTGCGAAAGGACCATCGCCTTCTCGTTGTCGCCCAAGTCAACGAGCTCTCCGCCGAAGAGGTCGGGGGCGAAGGCGAGGAAACCTTCCGCGGCGAAGCGATCGGCTATGCGGCGGGTCTGGTCGTCGAGGCCCCACCATTCGTGGATGACGATGAGGGCGGGCCAGGGACCCGAACCGGAGGGCAAAGCCAAGTGGCCGGCGATTCCTCCGAACTGAGCATACATGAGTGAAAATTAGCGATCCGCGCCTTCTGCCGGCAAGAAGGAAATGGGAGATGCCTTGGATTGCTGGAAGAGCCAGTTCCTCATTTCTTCGTTCGCGTAGGCTGGCACCCAGGATGCGTGGGCGCTCGGATAGAAGACGGCATCGGAGGGATACTCGGTGTATTTCGGTCTTCCCCCCGCCTTGGTCAGCGCATCCACCGTGCCCCTCGAGAACGAGACCGGGATCACGGGATCCTGAACGGCGTGGAAAACCCATGCCGGCAACGCGGCGACCGACGCGAGCTTGGCCGGATCACCGCCCCCGCTTGCGGTCATGATGGCCGCAAGAAGGTCGGGATGGGCGATCGCCAGGGCCCAAGTCCCGAAGGCGCCCATCGAGAGCCCGGTACAATAGATGCGATTCTTGTCGACGCCGTATTTCCCCTCGACCTCCTGGAGGATGTCGTAGACAGTCGCGAGCTCGGGCCTGAGGCCATAGGGCTGGCTGGTACCCATGTTCATCAAGGTCGTCCAGCCCGTCTTGCCGTTCCGATCCCCGGGGCACTGAGGCGCGAGCACGAAACACGGATTCTTGGCTTGTTCCCCGGGCTCGGCCCAAACGGTCGCTCCTTGGGTGCCGGTCAGCTGGATCTCGTTGTCGGAACCCCTCCCGCCAGCGCCGTCCAGGAAAAGGACCAAGGGGTAGGCCTTCGACGAGTCGTAACCGTCCGGCACGAAGAGTCGATAGCCCATCGCGATGCCGGTGGCCGCGTCGGAAAAGCTCAGCTTGAGGAATTTGTCGATGGTCGGCCGGACGCTTTCGCGGTCGACGCTGATGGTGTACTCCGTCGGGGCTTGGCCCGCTCGGCGCAGGCTCAGCTTGACGATATTCGTTCCCTCGGCTAGGTCGAAATTGGCGATTTTCCCGCTCTGTGCCGGCTTGCCGCCGATCAGCAGCGATGAGCGCGAAGCTCGATCGATGGTCGCCTCAATGCCTATCGACGGGATATCGCCATGGACGTCGAGGGAATACTCGGTGACGCCTGCGGAAAATGGCGGACTCATCGGAGTGCCGCCTCCGACGGTTGCGAGAATTTCTCGAAGGCTTCGAGCTTCGGCGGATTCGTGGAGCCAGAGGCTGGTTTTGCGGTCTCGCAGCCGAGAAGGACCAGGGCGATGAACGCAAAGATAGTCGAGCCCGCGGCTTTCGCCAGAGGACTTGAAGGTTGATGAGTCATCGGCAAAATATGCCGCTAAGCCGCCTCTACCGGCAACTTCAGAAACTCAGAAATTCTTGTAGTTGTCGCGCGTGACTTTGGTATAGGGGATGAAGACGAACTTGGAGTCCGATAACGCCCATCCGGCGCTCGCCGGGTCTTGGCCTTT
>CAWHFT010000054.1:0-3242 GCA_963828175.1 uncultured Spirochaetota bacterium | reverse complement strand
GCATCGGTGAGCCCGTTCCAGACCGGCACGCCCGAATAGCGGGCGAGATCCTCGACGAGCTTCTGCGAGAAGCCTCGGTACTCGATGCCGTCGTACATGCGCCCAAGCACCTTGGCGGTGTCCTCGACGGATTCTTTCTTGCCCATCTGGCTGTTCGTGAGGAAGTCGCGTTGCCGCCCTCGTCCCAGCAGGGGTCTCGAAGGCGCAACGCGTGCGCGTCGAGGCTTTGTCGAAGATGAGGACGATGTTCTTGCGGTCCAGGAGGTTGCCCTTTATGCCGGCGCGTTTCTTGGCCTTGAGGTCTGCTGAGAGATCGAGGAGATAGCGGATCTCCGCAGGTGTGAAGTCCTTGAGGGTTAGAAAGCTGCGTCCTTTGAGATTGACGGGCATGGTATCCTCCGTAAGCGATACTACATGCCGGCGATCGACCACGTCGAATGAAGCCGCGTTGGGCGCCGCCTATCACTTGGCGGGGTAGAGGAACCTCTTGATGCTCTGCTTGGGAGTCTTTTCGAACGGCATCTCCTGGATCTCCACGCTGGCCAGCCGCGAGAAGGCTAAGAGCAGGCAGTTGGCCTCGCGCTTGATGCCGTCCAAGAGCTGCGCGGCGCTCCACTCGGCGGCGCCGAGGCTCTCGCTGGCGTGTTGGGCGGCGTGGCCGACCGCCGCCGCAAGGCTGGCCGCCGCGAGCTCCGCGCTCTCGAACTCGTCCTGGATCCGCGACTTGAGGCTCTCGAGCACTTCCGGCTTGAGATGGACCAAGGCGGTCAGGCCGCGCTCGCTGCCGTAGACCAGCGACTCGAGGACGTGCGGCGAGGAGTTGAGGACGGCCTCGATCTCCTCGGGATAGATGTTCTCGCCGGAGGCGCCGAGGATCATCGTCTTAAGCCGGCCGCGCACGGTGATGCGGCCGTGCGCGGCCATCACGCCGAGGTCCCCCGTGCGGAACCATCCGTCGGGCGTGAAGGCCTCGGCCGTCCTCTGGGGATCCTTGTAGTAGCCGGGGAAGATATTGGGGCCGCGGGCCTGGATCTCGCCTTCGCCCGTGTCCGGACGCTCGTCGGCGATCCGGAGGGTCACGCCTGTCGCGGGCACGCCGGTCGTGTGCAGGCGGACTTTGCCCGGCCTATTGCCGGTGAGGAGCGGGGCCGACTCGGTCAGGCCGTACCCGATCGAATAGAGGAACCGGGCGTTGTGGAGGAAGGTCTCCACGTCGGCCGCCAGGGGAGCGCCGCCGATGCCGAAGAAGCGGATCTTGCCGCCGAAGGTCTTTTTGAGCTTGAGACCGGCCACCCACTCGAGGGCCGGCCGCAGGACCGCGACTCTGTAGAGCGCAATTTTCTCGAGTGCGGGGAGAATGCTCGCGTGGTAGATCTTCTCGATGACGAGGGGGACCGAGAGCATCAGCGTGGGCCTTATGGCGAGAAGCGCGGGAAGCAGGGCGGTGGCCGAGGGCGGCCGATCGAGGTAGTACACGGCCGAGCCGTGCATGATGGGGATGAGGAAGCCTATGGTGAACTCGTAGGAGTGGGCGAGCGGAAGTATCGAGAGCAGGCGATCGGTGCGTCGGAGGAGGACGAACTTGGTCGCGGACCAGGCGTTGTAGACGAAGTTGCGGTGGGTGAGCATGACTCCCTTGGGCTTGCCCATGGTGCCTGACGTATAGAGGATGGACGCCAGGTCGTCGGCGTCGATGGCGGGCGGCTCGAAGACTCGGACGGCTTCGTCCAGAGCCTCGCGCACGCGGCCGCCTATCGCCCCCCCCCGCTGACGGCGCGGCGAGGACGCAAAAGTCCTCGAGGGAGAGGAGAATGCGCTTTTCGCCTTCGGCGGGAACCTTGGCGGCGAGCCGCTTGGAGACGATGAGCACCTTGCTCTCGGAATGCTCGAGGATCGTGGATATCTGCTCGCTCGTGAAGTCGGTCATGACGGGGATGGCGATGGCTCCTGCACGCACGATCCCGAAGTAGGAGAGTCCCCACTCGGGCCGATTCTCGGAGAGCAAGGCGACCGTGTCGCCCTTTTTTATGCCGAGAAGGCTCAATAATGCGGCGATCCGCCTAGTCTTCGGCTCGAGGTCCCTGTAAAGGAGCGCCTCGCCCCCGACTAGTGCCAGGGCCGGCCGCGAAGCATAGCGCTCCGAGCTTTTTTCCACTATTTCCGGGATGGTAAACCGCTCGATTTTATACACGCGTCTGCTCCCGAAGATGTTTGACTCGAGCGGGCCTCAATGGTTGCAGTCTTCAATGCGTTCCTACGCAAAAGAACGAAAGGGCGCCGTCAGCGGCGATAGCCAGGAACCTGCCGTCCGGCGAAAAAGCGCCGGCGGTCGGTTTAATCGGCACCGCCGCTCCGGCGCTCGGCAGCAGACAGCCCAGGTAGCCGAGGGCAGCCGCGCCGCTCGTATCGAAGAGGGACAGGCCGTCCTCGGCGCCGCCGCCTACGACTGCCAGCAGTTTGCCGTCGGGGGAGAGGCAGAGTCTCTTGGGGTAGGCGAAGCCGGAAACTCCTCCTTGGCCCGACTTCGCCCCGGCCCGAAGCGCGAATGCGCCAGTCGAAGCATCGAGATCGAGGCGCAGCACGGACTTTCCATAGTAGGAGAGGACGAATAGGCTCGAAGCGTCGGCAGAAAAGGCGAGCGAGCAGGGGTCAGAGAGGGGCGTCTCCGCGGGGAAGGCCGATTTGTCGAGCCGCGAACGAAACGTGAGGGAGCCGGAAGAGCTTTCGCGGTCGAAGAAGTAGATCGCGTCGTCTCCTTGGGTTCCAACCGCGAGCAGCCTTCCGTCTGGGCTGAGGGCGACGCACCCAGGTCTCGAGAAAGCGTCGAGGCCGGCCTGTCCCTTGGCTGCCGCCGCCTTGCGGCGACCCGCCGCCCGGCGGCGTCCAGCGCGATCAGCGCTATTGCGTCGGCGCCCGAAGCGGCCGCATACGCAGAGGAGGCTTCCGGCGTCGGCGCCAGGTCCTTGGCGCCGGCGAGGCAGGGATCGAGCAAAGCGGCGGAGGCACAAGGCTTCGCGCGGTCGAAACCGCCGCGGCGTAACCGCCCCCTCCGCCTCGGAGAGCGCAAGGAGCGTGCCGCCAGGCAGGAAGCGCAGCGCCGACGGCGACACGAGGCGGGGCTCGGCCGCTCCCCCGAGGCCGCAGTCCGCGAAGACGGCCCCCGGCGCGGCAGCCTCGAAAAGGGAGAGAAACTCGAGGATTTGCCTACTGCCGCGAGGATAGGAGCCGTGCGGGCGACCAGG
>CAWHFT010000053.1:0-11509 GCA_963828175.1 uncultured Spirochaetota bacterium | reverse complement strand
GCGGTCATGATCCTCTGCGTCGCCGTGCTTCTGCTCTTCTTCTTCTCGAAGACCATCACCGGCCCCGTCGGCAGGCTGATGGCGGGCATCAAGCGCATCCGCGGGGGCTTTTACGGCGAGCTCATCCCCGGCTCGGACCGCGACGAGATCGGACACATGGCCGGGGCCTTCAACGAGATGAGCCTGGGTCTCGCCCAGCGCGAGAAGTACAAGAACGCCCTCGGCAAGTTCGTCAACCGCGAGATCGTCGCGCGGGTGCTGCGCGACGAGATCCACCTCGGCGGCGAGCTCAAGCAGGCGTCCATCCTCTTCTCGGACATCAGGTCCTTCACAGCCATAAGCGAGAACCTGAGCCCGCACGAGGTCGTCGAGTTCCTGAACGACTACATGACCCGCATGGTGGAATGCGTCAACGCCAGGAAGGGACTAGTCGACAAGTTCATCGGCGACGCGATCATGGCGGTGTTCGGCGTGCCCGAGTCGACGGGCAACGACGCGGAGAACTCAGTCTCCACCGCGCTGGCCATGCGACGGGCGCTCGAGGAATTCAACAAAGGGCGGGGCGGGCCGCGCAAGCCGATCATCAGGATCGGGGTCGGCATCAACATCGGCGAGGTCATCGCCGGCCAGATCGGGTCGACCGAGCGGATGGAGTACACCTGCATCGGCGACGCGGTCAACCTGGCCTCGCGCATAGAGTCGCTCAACAAGCCCTTCCACACCGATATCCTCATCTCCGAGCACTGCTTCGAGAAGGTGAAGGGGATCTTCCGCGTCGAGCCCATGAAGCGCATCGTCGTCAAGGGCAAGGAGAAGCCTCAGCAGGTCTTTGCCGTCCTCGGACGGGCCAGCGACGCCTCGGCGCCGAGGAGCCTGGACGAGCTCCGCTCCAGGCTCGGGCTAGAGGGCGTGTCGCTCGAGGCCGTCGACACGAACCAGGCGGAGGAGAAGTATGTCGTCGGCTAAGGGGGACCTTCTCTTCGTCGCGCCGGTGGCGGCGGTCTTTTGCGCGGCCTTGGTCCTCCTCCTCTCGTCCTCCTCCGTCCAGGCGTCGGGAACGGGGCGCGAGATGATCGGCACGATCACCTACAAAAACCACTTCGTCGAGCGCAAGGCGAGCTCGCAGGTGATGTGGAACGCCCTCGCGCAGTCCAGTCCCGTCTTCAACGGCGACACTATCCATACGACGGCCGGGTCGTCGGCCGTCCTCCACCTGGACAAGCAGGCCGATGTCAGCCTTGGCGAGGAGACCCTGGTCCGAATCGACGTCGCTCAGAAGAAGGCCGATATCCTGCTCGATGGCGGCATGATTACGGTGCGAAAGGAATCGCCGGGAAGCGAACTCGGCATCTCGACCGCCGCCGCGAAGGTGAGCCTGAGGGAAGGCGCGCTGTCGGTGCAGGGCAAGGGCGATCGGCTGCTCGTATCGGTTGTCGAGGGCGGGGCCAGCCTGGATGCCGGGAAAGGCACCCAGGACCTGCCGGCGGGGGCGAGCCTCGAGCTGCAGTCTGGCCGCGCGCTGCGGCCTTTCGCGCAGCTCGTGGCTCCCGCAGTCGGGAGCGCGATCTACCGAGACTCCGAAGACGCGCCCACGCAATTCCGCTGGAGCCCGAATCCGGCCAGAGCGGACAGGACGACGCAGGCTTGGAGGCTGATCGTCGCCTCTGACGGGCAATTCAAGCGGGTCGAGGCGAGCTGCGACTCGAAGAGAAGCGACGCGACGCTGACGTTGCCCGATGGCACGCATTATTGGAAGATCGCCGCCGACTCATCGGGCGACGCCGCCGATGCGGGCGAGAGCGCGGTGGGCTGGTTCCACCTCCTGCATCAGGAAAGCCCCCTGCCGATCGAGCCGCGCGACGGCAGCATCATCGCTTGCGGCGAGAAGCCTCCCCTCGTCTCCTTCTCTTGGGGCGCCGTCGACAACGCCTCCGGCTACCGGCTCACGGTCAGGGACGCCGGCACCGGAGCGACGGTCCTCTCGCGGCTGGTCGACGGCCGATCCATCGCGCTGGACGGCCTGGCGAAAGGCGTCTACCGATGGCAGGCCAGCGCGTTGTGCGCTCCCGGCGCAAGGGAATTCGCCGGCCCCGGCTTCGCCTTCACGATCGAGCCGAGAGCCCTCGCCGCTCCGCAGGTCCGTTCCCGGAGCGCGGCCGCAGCAAACGGCGCGGCCCTGACGATCACCGCGACGGCCCTGCGCCGCGGAGCCTCGATCGCCTCCTGGGACGAAGTTACTGGCGTCGACTACTACGAGGCGCGGATCGCCGGGAAACGCGAGGGCACGGCGCCGCTGGCGCAGGCCCGAACGGCCGTCAACTCGATCGCCTCGCCGGTCCCGCTCGCGCCGGGCGACTATTTCCTCCAGGTCCGCTCGGTCTCGGGCTCGGCCGCCTCGGACTATTCGACGCCCATCGCCTTCACCGTGACGGCCCCCAGCCCATCGTAGCGCTTTCGCTCCGGCCGAGGGCTTCACGGCCGACCCCGAGACGAGGCGCGTGCGCTTCGCCTGGGACGATCCAAATGATTCCGGCAGGTCAAGCTGCAGCTCTCCGCCGAGCCGAGCTTCCAGCGGCCGATCGTGGAGCTCCTCGCCTCGGGCGCCGCGGCCGAGGTCGGCATTCCCGGCAGCGCGAGCGGACGCATCTACTGGCGCGTCGCGGCCCTCTCCGACGAGCTCGGCCGGAACAGCTCGGTCTTGAGCTTCCGCATGCCCGACCGTCTCGAAGCGCCCCGCATCATAGGGCCCGCCGAAGGCGTTGCCGTCGACATCGGCTCAACCGATAGGCTTCGCCTCGCCTGGGAGCCCAGTCCCGGAGCCAACCGCTACCTGGTCGGCCTCTATCAGCTTATTGGAAGCAAGCGCTCGCTAGTCCGATCCTGGGACGGACCCGAGCTCTACGCGGACCTCCCGCGCCTCAGGGATGTGGGGCGTCGGCCAATTCAGCTGGTCCTTGAGGGCCCTCAGTACCTCCGAGGGGAGACGGCGTCTCGTAGTCCGGAAGATATCGCCTATTTCGCTTTGAGCCATACCCACCCGCTGCCGCCGCCTGTCGTCCATCGCCCCGCCAACGGAGCCAAGCCATGACGAGAAAAGCCGCTTTCCTGTTCTTGTTCTCGATCCTCGCCTGGTCTCGCCGGCTCGCGTCTCGTGGCCGAGAGCGAGCAGACCTATCCTGTGTCTTGGGATACGGTTGCTGGCGCCGGCGGCTATCGCATAGAGCTGCAGAACTGCGCGGGAGATACCTTGCTGTCGAAGATCGTCGGTAAGGGCGTCCTCCAGTTTACCTTCCGCCTGCAGCCGGGGAGCTACCGCTTCCGCGTTACGACGCTCAGCCTGGCGATGCTCGACGAAGGCGCTACTCAGTGGTTCCCTGTCGTCGTCGAGGCTCCGGCCGCGCCGCAGATCGCGGATATCCGGCCGCGCGAGTTCTCGACCGACAAGGACCAGGTCGTGACGATAACCGGCAAACATTTTACCAAGCAAATCAAGGCCCAGCTCATCGCCCCTGACGGCAAGAAAAGCGTGCTGCAGGTCCGCAACGTCAGCCTGGCCTCGATGCAAATTCTCGTCCCGTCTCTCGCTCAGGCGGGAAACTACGGGATCCTCCTGATGAACGGCGACGCATTCACGACCATCGAGACGAAGGCTCTAGTGGTCTCCTACCCCGCGCCGGTTTTCGGAAGCCTGAAGCCCGCCGAAATCCGCCTCGGCGTCGACCAAGCGTCGTTCAGCGCCCAGGCCGACAATCTCGCGGCTTCGGCCCAGGTCGTGGTGAGCCGAGGCGGAGGCGACCCGAGCGTCGCGGCCGACCGCCTTTCCGTAACGGCCGCGGTCAGTACCGGCCGCCTCGATGTCGGCCTGGATCCCGCGACTGCCGCGGGGGACTACGACGTCTACGTCATAAACCATGCGGCCGAGGCCCCCGCGTTCGTGGGGAGGATCAGGCTGCTGCCCGTGCCGCCGTCGGTCGTCACCCAACCGGCCGCGGCTGAGCCGACGGTGGCGCCTCAGACGGCGGCCGTCGAGCCTGTCGCGGCGCCCGCCGAAGCGGCCGCCGCTACCGGCGCCGAGCCTCTGCCCAATTTCCCGGCGAGCGAGGGCCCATCGGCGCCGCCCGCAGCCGCGGCTCCGGGGCACAGGTTCCTCGCCGGACTCGGCTGGAGCTACGGCCTTCCGCTGACCTCATGGGGCGGCATCTACGGCCCGACCCCCCTGGGCGCGCTCCTGCGCCTCGATTATTTCCTGGCGCCTTTCGATGCGCCTTCCACGGGAAGCCGGTGGGACTTCGCGCTCGGCTTCGACGCCCGCTATGTCGGGTTCTCGAACGTGGTGGATTCTTCCCTCGTCCCGAGCTCGCTCGCGAGCTTTTCCGTCGCGCTGGATCCATCGGCGACCTGGTCCCTGCATGCCCTGTCCGTCCGGGCCCGGCTCGGCGTCGGGCTTGCGTACTCGAGGCTGAGCTCGACTTCTCCAGCGAGCGGAACCGCCAGCATGGCCGACTCTCTCGACCTGCTCGCCTCGGGCGAGCTCGGCGTCGAGTTCCCGATCGTGCCGCGCGCGAGGCTGGGACTCGCCTTCGATTACGAGCGCCTGTTCCTCACCCAGGGCATGGACCTCCTGGGCATATCGACCTACGCGAGCTTTGCGTATAGATGAGCGGCTAGATCGTCCGATTAGTACATAAAATGACCGGTTAATATAAAGACAAATAGCATTATATTGTTAATCATGTGTTTGACGCACAGCGGGATGCATTCACAGCCTGACGCCCGCGGTGGAAGATGCCGATGATATCGTAATCGATCGCTTCAGCGGTTTAGGCGGGGCGAAATGCGAATTCGATCGAAGATGTTCCTTTTAACGACTAGCGCCATGGGGTTCATGGCTGCCATCGGCACGATATACTTCATTAGCCAAGGATCGGCCGAGAAGATCGAAAGTGAGCGACGCACGTTGCTCGGGCTGAACGATTCCGTGAAGGACCTAATCGCAGCGATCAATCTCCTCGCTTCGGGACAGATTTATTCGACCGAGGTGCGTTTCAAGGCTACAGTTGCCGCTGCGGATGCATCCTTTGACGCCGTTGAGCATTTTAAGTATCTACCGCGGGTGAATGCATCTCTCAAAGATGCTGTCGAAATCATCCGAAATCTTCGCGCCCTGGCCGCTGATGACATCGTTAGCCTGACTACATCTTATGCGGCTCTAAAATCCGACGCCCTCAAGTATTTCCTCTCAACGAGGGAAACTAGCTTGAGGCAGTTCTATACAGATGAATACGTGAGAAAAAAGTATGACCTTACCGAAGTGTACAAGCGGCTTGACGACTTCGACACACTCTCGGCGGGATTAACTGATACTCTATTCTCCTCGAGCGATGTCATCTCGGAAAAGAACCTTCTTATCGATAAGGAGCTCTCGAACGAAAAAGCGCGGAGCCTGCTGGTTACGGCTGGCATAGGTGTCGCTCTGGTTGCAATGGCGCTCATTGTGGCGTTCATGTTGAGCCGTTCTCTCGCGAGACCCATCGTCTCCATAGAGAAGACTATCAAATCGTTGGGGAAGGGCGACCTTAGAGAGCGCGCGGCCGTCTCGACAGGGGACGAACTCGGGCAACTAGGTGAGAATCTCAACTGTTTCCTGGATTCGCTCGAATCCTCAATTGGAGAGATCCAGGCGGTATCGAAAGAGAACGACGAGCTCAAGCGATCTCTCGTCCAGAGTCTATCTGGGGCCTCAAGTTCCACGGTAGAGATAGATGCCAACGCGGCGTCTATCAAACGACAGGTCGAAGGCCTCGACTCCCGGATCACCGGGGCTAACGAGGCGCTACGAGGTATGAGCAGGGGACTTAACGAGTATGCGGAGCGCATTTTCGATCAAGATAGGATGATCTCCTCCTCGTCAACCTCTATTGAGGGGGTGCTAGGCTCAATTGAATCCATCGGAGTGATCGCCGAGGGGGATCGTGCGGCCGCAGAGAAGCTGGTTGCGGCGGCCGCGGATGGGCGCGTAGTTTTTGGGGATACCTTCGAGAGTCTTTCTGGGATTGCGAGGAGCGTCGACGATATCAACGAAATGTCGCTTGTCATTCAGCAAATCGCCTCTAGAACCAACCTCCTCGCGATGAATGCCGCCATCGAGGCTGCGCACGCGGGCGAATCAGGCAGGGGGTTTGCGGTAGTCGCGGACGAGATCCGAAAATTAGCGAACGAAGCCTCTGCGAGCTCGAAGATGATAAGTGATACCATCCGTTCAGTCGGTAAACGCATGAGCGAGGCTACGGGCGCCAGGGACAAGGCTTCGGCCAGCTTCGAAACTATGGACGCGCAGATCGTCAGCGTTACCTCCTCGGCCTCGAAGATCGACGGACTCCTCGGTGGAATTCGAGAAGAAACCGCAGCCGTATTGTCTTCGATGCGAGTGGTCCGTGAAACTTCGGCGCGAACAGCCGAAGGTTCTGCAGGAGTCCAGGCCGCCGCAGAATCGGTCGGTGGTGCCGTTACCGAGTCGGCCCGCGTGTCGCAGGAAGTACGCTCGAATATAGCGGAAATCGTCTTGGGGCTGAGGGAAATCTCATCTTCGATCCAGGGTGTCTCGGGACTCGCAGGCAAGCTAGGCGAAGCGAGCGCGAGGCTCGATTCGGCTATAAACGCTTTTAGAATCGGGGCGGACGCTGGTTGCTCATGAGCGTGGGGCGTCCCGCGAGGCGGATTCGCTTATTCCAGCCTGAGGGATTGGATTTGATCGGCGCCTCGCCGTGAATGCCAATTCATCCATGTGATCGACCACCGTTTATAAATTATCGGGGAGAATATACGTTTTTTCCCCAAATCCTCCATCAATTAGCCCGCCTTATGCATGTTCGGATCGCGAATTCGCCCCCACCATGTAGCTGTTCCGATAGGGTTTAACCCGTGGAACCAGCAGCTTTTTTGAGGCTGCAAATGTCTTTCAGGAGGTATTTGGATGAAGAAAGCGATGGTACTTGTCCTCGCCCTCGCCCTCTGCTTCAGCATGGTGAGCGTCTTCGCGGCGCCGCCCAAGGTCGGCGTGTGCATCTACAAGTTCGACGACACGTTCATGTCCTACGTGCGCAACACGATCGAGACTGCCGCCAAGGGCAAACTCGACCTCTCGGTCCAGGACAGCCAGTACGACCAGCCCAAGCAGAACGACCAAGTCGACCAGTTCCTCACCCAGGGCGTCAAGGCCCTAGCGATCAACATGGTAGACCCCTCGGCCGTATCCGTCCTGATCGGTAAGGCCCAGAAGAAGAATATGCCCCTCGTGCTCTTCAACCGCGAGCCGGTCGCCGCCGACATGGCCAAGTACGCCAAGGCCTACTACGTCGGCGCCAAGGCCCAGGAGTCCGGCACGATGGAAGGCCAGATCGTCGCCAAGTATTGGAAGGCTCACCCCGAAGCCGACCTTAACAAGGACGGCATCATGGACTACGTCATGCTGATCGGCGATCCCTCCAACACCGACGCCAAGTTCCGCACCCAGTATTCCATCGAGGCCGTCCAGGCCGCCGGGATCAAGGTGAACAAGGTCGCCGAAGACACCGCCATGTGGGACCGCCCGAAGGCCCAAGAAAAAATGGCCGCCTGGCTCACCGCCTATGAGGGCCAGATCGAAGTCGTGTTCGCGAACAACGACGACATGGCCCTCGGCGCCATCGAGGCCCTCAAGGCTGCCGGCTACTTCAAGGGCGGCAAGTACATGCCCGTAGTCGGCGTGGACGCCACTCCCCCGGCCCTCGACGCGCTCGAGCAGGGCACGCTCCTCGGCACCGTCCTCAATGACGCGACCGGCCAGGGCCAGGCGTACCTTCGACCTCGCCTACAGCCTCGCCTCCGGCAAGCCCGCCATGACGACCGTCGGCAAGCTCGCTAACGCCGACGGCAAGCCCGATCCGAAGGGCCACTACGTCTGGGTCCCGTATCAGATGGTGACGATGGACAACTACAAGATGTTCAAGAAGTAAGGGTGGGGCGGCCCCCCCGTCGCCCATTGCTCCGAACCGGGCATTGGGCGGCTAATGCGGGTCGGCGGGGGAGCGCGCTGCCTGTGGCGCGTTCCCCCGTTTTTTTTACTGGAACGACCCCTCCTATGGTAAAGTTCTGGACTCAGGCGCTCTCGCGCCCACGTACGGGAGGTACGCACTCATGGCCGATACCGTCAACATAGTGGAGATGCGCCACATCTCCAAAAGCTTTCCGGGCGTCAAGGCCTTGGACAACGTCAGCGTCAACGTGCGCGCGGGAAGCGTGCACGCCCTCATGGGCGAGAACGGCGCCGGCAAGTCCACGCTGATGAAGTGTCTCTTCGGAATTTACGAACAGGACGAGGGCGAGATGATCCTGGACGGCAAGCAAGGTCTCCTTCGCCGGCACCAAGCAGGCCCTGGACGGCGGAATCTCCATGATCCACCAGGAACTCCATCCCATCCCCTTCCGCAGCGTCATGGAGAACATCTGGCTGGGCCGGTATCCAACCCGCAATTACGGTCTGTTCAGGCTGGTGAACACAAGAAGATGTACAACGATACCAAGAAGCTGTTCGACGACATACAGATCGACATCGACCCCAGGACTTGGGTCAAGGATCTTCTCGGTCTCGAAGATCCAATCGATGGAGATCGCGAAGGCGGTATCGTACAACGCCAAGGTCATCATCATGGACGAGCCGACCTCCTCGCTCACCGAGAACGAGGTCAAGCACCTGTTCGGCATAATCCGGAAGCTCAAGGCCGAGGGACGGGCCATCATCTATATCTCCCACAAAATGGAAGAGATCCTCGAAATCGCCGACGAGGTGACGATCATGCGCGACGGCGCGGTGGTCGGCACCTATCCCTCGAACGAGCTCACCACCGACCTGATAATCAAGCGGATGGTCGGCCGGGACCTCACGCACCGCTTCCCGCCGAGGGAAAACCTGCCCGGCGAAGTGGTCCTGCGCGTCGAGGGCTTCACCTCGGCCAACCCTCGATCCTTCAAAGACGTCAGCTTCGAGCTGCGCAAGGGCGAGATCCTGGGCCTGGGAGGCCTCGTCGGCGCCCAGCGCACCGAGCTCGTCGAGTCCCTCTTCGGTATGCGCCTGATCAAATCGGGCAAGGTCTGGATCAACGGGGAG
The DNA here is from genome assembly GCA_963828175.1 of uncultured Spirochaetota bacterium. Classification (GTDB taxonomy): domain Bacteria; phylum Spirochaetota; class Spirochaetia; order Treponematales; family Rectinemataceae; genus UBA1306. Next base: position 2,364 of record CAWHFT010000053.1, on the reverse strand, counting down.
CAGGTTTCGATTCAAAACCCCATCCAAGCCAAGAGCCACAAGATCGCGCTGCTCACCGAGGAGCGAAGGACGACCGGCATTTTCCCGGTGCTCTCGGTGGCGGACAATACGCTGATCGCGAACATCCACAGCTATGTTGGCAGGCTCCTCTTGCTCAACCAGAGGCGCGGAGCGGTGGACGTCAAGAAGAGCATAGACTCGCTCAGGGTCAAGACGCCGTCGGCGGCCACCCTGATCCAGAACCTCTCGGGCGGCAACCAGCAGAAGGTGATCGTCGCGCGGTGGCTGCTGACGGAGCCGGAGATATTGATATTGGACGAGCCGACGAGAGGCATCGACGTCGGCGCGAAGTACGAGATCTACACGATAATCGCCGACCTCGCCAAGCGCGGGAAGAGCGTCATCATGATCTCCTCGGAAATGCCGGAGCTCCTGGGCATGTCGGACCGGATCATGGTGATGTGCGAGGGCAGGGCGACCGGCATCATAGAAGGCAAGACAGCGACCCAGGAGCGGATCATGGAGCTCGCGACGCAGTTCATGTCATGACAAGGAGCGCGCAATGAGTAGCACAGTAACGACCACGAAAAAACCAAATGCCCAGGGACTCAAGGACTTCGCGAGCAAGAACACGATACTCCTGACTCTCTTTGGCATTGTCGTGATCATCGGCATCGTCCGTCCGAGCTTCCTCAACCTCGAGAATCTCGTGAATATCCTCAGGATATCCTCGGTGCGAGCGATCATCGCCCTGGGCGTCGGAGGGATAATCATCACGCGTGGGACCGACCTCTCGGCCGGCCGTACGGTCGGCCTGGCGGCGGTCATTTCGGCAAGCCTGGCGCAGCGCGCCGACTACGCGAGCAAGCTTTTTCCCGACATGCCGCAGCTCGCTCTCATCGTGCCGTTCCTCGCGGCCCTGGGAGCCGGCCTCCTCGTCGGCCTGCTCAACGGCTCGATAGTCGCCTTCCTCAACGTGCCGCCGTTCATCACGACCCTGGGCACGATGGTCATCGTCTACGGGGCGGAATCGCTGTACGTCGATCGGCCGCCGCGCGGCGCTCAGCCGCTCGGTGGCCTGCGGGACGATTTCACCAACATAGGCACGGGATCGATAGGTTTCAACGATCCATGGAACATCCCGATCATCATCGTGATAGCCATCGTAGTAGCCCTGATCATATACGTCATATTGAACAAGACGAGGCTGGGCAAGAACATCTACGCGATCGGCGGCAACCCCGACGCCGCGGTGGTGTCAGGCGTCAGCGTCTGGAAGAACCTGATGTTCGTCTACGCGATCGGCGGCCTCTGCTACGGCCTCGCGGGTGCCCTCCTCGCGGCCCGCACCGGCGGCGCGACCAACAACTACGGCCTCATGTACGAGCTCGACGCCATCGCAGCGGCCGTCATCGGAGGCGTCTCGATCTGGGGCGGCGTCGGCAAGGTCGGCGGGATGATCACGGGCGTGCTCATCTTCGAGGTAATGAACAACGGCCTCGTGGTCCTCGGCGTCTCGGCTTACTGGCAGCAGATAGTAAAGGGCATCATCATAGTCGTGGCGGTCGGCCTCGACATCCAGAAGTACGTAAGGAAGAGATAGTAGGGAGCCGACGTACCGCGCTCCAGCCCTCATTGCATCGATGCGCCGCCCGGGATATCCCGGGCGGCGTTTTTTCAGTGTGGGGGTAGCGAAAGCCACCGCAGATGTCGCGCATCGCGCGACATCGAGGAGGCTGGAGCGAGGGGGAGCCGCGAAGTCGGAAGTCCCGGTGTTGGAATGACCGCCGCCCCGGCGCTCGTGGTCAGTTATGCGCAGCATTAAGCGCGGGACGCCGAGAAAATGGGGGCGAACGATTCCGCAGCCCGTCGGTACCCACAAGGCGAGGACCGAGTGAGCTCCCATTTTCTCGTAGCTGGGACCCGCGCATTGTGCTGCGCATTAGCGGCGGTATGAGGGGTGGGCGGTCGAGATGGACAGCCGTGCTCCCCCCTTTACTCTGCGATCGCGCGGCGCCTGCGCGGCTTGCGGTTCTTCATCTGGTCGATGATCACCGCGGCGAGGAGGATGCCGCCTCGCATCAGGTACTGGTTGAACGAGGGGAGGTTGAGCAGGCTCATCGCGTTCTGCACGACTCCGATCGCGAGGACGCCGAAGATTACGCCGGAGATACTGCCCTTCCCGCCCGATACCGAGACTCCTCCGAGGACGCAGGCCGAGATGACGTCGAGGGAATAGCCGGTGGAGCTGTTGGGCTGGCCGCTCGTCATCCTGGAGGCGAGGATGACGCCTGCGGCCCCCACGACCAGCCCCTGAACCGTGAAGAGGATGATCTGGGCGCGATCGACCCCGGCCCGCCTCGC
>CAWHFT010000052.1:0-33810 GCA_963828175.1 uncultured Spirochaetota bacterium | reverse complement strand
CAATTAGTGAGAACGCTCGGGTTGCCTACCGGCAAAGCGACTTCCAATTCCCCACTCTGGAAGACGCCGGGATAGGCAAAATCACAAGGTGGTTGGGTTCTATCGGGGTCCTTCGCAAGAAGCGATTCTATTTGACGGCTGCGGACTTTCGAGAAAGAACGGCATATCTCCTCATGCACTAAATACGGTGCTGAAGGCCATGGCCGGTCCTAACCTCGACGGACCTTACCTGGCGCTTCTCAAGCACAGCGGTACATCGACGGGCAAAGGCGAGTTTGTCTTCAAAACTGGTTCCATGAACACTGTCCGCTCAATCGCCGGTGTTCTTCAAACAGCAGGCGGGCAACATATCGCTGTAACGATGATTGTCATGACCATGTTCCAGTCAGTAAAAAATCTCCGTCCGGCATTCTCAGATTTGATCGCGTTGCTCAATCAAATCACCAGTATCACAATTATTCCGCCCAAGCCAGGCAGTGGCGACAAGGAAGAAGCGGTCATTCAAACGCAAGAGCGGTGGCTCCTTCGTCGGGCGTCTCGCGCCACCGCAGACGCAGGCGCTAAAGATTTAAAACCAAGTGAATCGAACGATTTAGTAAAGACCTTCGAGTCTAAAAGCTAATTGGGTCGACGAGATTAAGCAGGCCCCAGTTCTTAATTTCGCCTAGCCCATACTCTTGTTCTCGACGAACACTCGAAACGAAAACCCCAGAGAAATTGTCGATTTTCAAAACTTTGAACAGCGTGCGTATTTTCACTGCTGACAAGCTAGCCCATTCGAGCCTAAAGTTGCGATGTTAGTCCTCTAATATCACAACTTCATCCTGCAGGAGAGTTCGACATGCCGTTAGACAACATGCCGTTAGACCAACTCAAGAATTTAGCACCAGCAGAACCTTTCGGGAAGAGGACCATACATTCTATTCATTGCTCGGCGACAAACTCAACGAATTTATACCAGCGGAACCTTCTGGGAAGAGCACCATACATCTTACGACAAACTCAGCTACCGCCGTCACTTTAGCAGCAGCAGCCGCTCTGCTCGGCACGTGCGTGATGAGTAACAACACTGTCGCCGTATGTGGAATCTTCAGAGGCGCGAGTGACATACCTGAAGGCGGTCTAGCACTTTCTCCTATCGGAAGAGGAACAAGAATGCCGCAGTTAACGTGGCTTCGAGACCCACGAATCTCACCAGAGCGTATCCCGAAGTCTGATGGCGCAGGGGCATTGCGTCTCAACTCAACGGGCATATCGAAATTCCGAGCTTGCCCGCAAGACCCGGTGACATTCCGAGACAGTACATTCATGGCTCTCAAAACTATGAATAAAACTGCCGCACTGGCAAGGGATCCGAGATCCGGTATCCCACAAAGTTTTGATCAGCACTCGTTCCGATCAGCAAAGGATTATTAGGTTCACTCAACGACCTCCAAATCGCATCGGAGGCAGCGCCAAATTTACCTCTACATTAGTGTAATGTCGGAACGGGTCTTACGCCGCTTTCTGATCTGATACCACAGTCAGCTTAGCTGGTTACGCTGCCGAACGCTACGTCAATCCATATGAGCTAGCTTCTAAATCCAAACTTGGTAACGAGTCATGCTTGAAAATGCGCCAAAGTGACATATTTCGCGCAATCGAACGCAATCGAAGCAGAAAACAGGTGTCACCATCGATAGAATGGAGTAGTTGTGGATGGAACTCCTGAGATTCCATTACATTCATGGCCGGTTCACTGGCAAAAAATATGTACGACATACCCGGAGACAACTATTGGGGAGAGATTTCGACGGCCTCTTGTATCCAGCAAGACCGAACCCAATCACCTCAGCACTAGCCTCTCTAGCTGCACGCTCAGATTTCCTCAGACCGCTCATTCGCACCAGTTTTCCGCTTGAAGCAGGTAAAGTCGACCTAGCTCACCGTTTAGCAGCAGAATCAACTGCTCTGAAGGATTCAAATTGGGGATTCTTGTCGCACTAAATAGGTCAGTTGAATCTGATTACGGGAGAATCGAATCTAAAGAAGATTCCTGTATGAGCTAAACGCAATTGTGTATCGGTATGTTCGTCTTGGGCTACGCGGGGCAAACAGCCCATGATATTCTGTTCCGCTCAGTCCAAACCTCAAGGGAACAACCGTGTCCAACAAAGTAAGAGAAGAAATCACCGTTCGCCCTGCAACTAAGCAAGATTTGCACTCGATCGCAGCGTGCATCGAAGCTTTTGTCACTGAAGGCAAAGTGCTGCCCCGTACGTTGGGCGAGTTAGATTCACTTTTACCAAGCTATCTAGTTGCCGAGATCGACGGCACAATTGTCGGATGCACAGTTCTCGAGGTCTACTCTCAAAAATTGGCAGAGATCAGAAGCCTTGCAGTCAACCGAGAGCATCAAGGCAAGGGCATCGGCAAGAAGTTGGTTGCAGCTTGTGTCGAACGAGCGAAATCAATGAACATCCTGGAAGTTATGGCTATTACTTCCAGGGACGAATTTTTCCAATCGTGCGGCTTCGACTTCACCCTACCAGGAGAGAAGAAAGCGCTCTTCGTTCTCACAGGAACGCTGCCAAATAAGAACTAAGCACGCAAGTGATTGCCATCTGGAATTGAACTGAGGTCAGCTGCATCGAACCGAGAAGCAGTCAGGGAATTGAGCGCCGATGCTTGCATAAGAATTATCAGTAATAGTAAATAAAGTTCGGCGAAAGTATCCATCATTACTGATATCCAAACTCATAGATGCGCTTAGCGAAATTGGCCAATCACATTGAAATCGAATAGCAATTTCAATTGAATCAAAGTTTAGCAAGAGACCGCAAGCAAATTGCTAATAAACCGGGTGATGCTCTACACTGGCAACATCCGCATGATGCACGTTGGCAGCCAAAATCGTGTGCGGTTCAGCCATCTGCTTCTCATGAGCAACGGCTTCGACCCGTTCTTTCAGACCTTTGAGAGTACGCGGCAACTCGTCTTTCATTCCCTCACGCATGATCCACTGGGGCACGAAAAATCCCGGATCGACATACATGGAATAAGTGAGTTCAGTTTTAGTGCCGCCGTTTATAGGTGCCATTTCCCCAAGCGCCTTTAAAATCTCTGAGCACTCCACCAATGCGATGGAACAAAATCTTCTCGCCGTTTTCGTAGTTGGACTCAACAACATAAGTGAAATTCGGAATAAAAAAGGACATGTCCAGTGTTACTTTCAAAATCGACAAATTACTCCTATCGACCATGACCTCAACAGTCTTCATACGCGGCGAAATCTTGCCCTGAAACTCGAACGGGTTGACCATAATTGGCCAGACACGCTCGGGCGGTTTGTTGATCAAAATGGTGCCGGTCACGAACCTGGTCGGTCCTTGATTCTTGATGCCAACGATAACTTCTCCATCAGCCAGCCGTTTTTGATAGTCGATTGAGGGATCAACGCTTTTAGCGCTTAGAGGAAAGGAACACATCACAGCTAGTATTGATGCTGCAACCAATCGATTGCCAAGCCTTTTGCGGATTTGCATTAAGAAATGACCTACATGCGCGACAGAAGAAATTGTTAGCGACAACCTTGACAAGGATATTGCATCCAGTCGTCAACTGACCGAAGTTTATCAAAAGCTAAACAAGGGTTACAGCTTCTCGCACTGAAATTTAGTCAGTGACTCATTGCGCAGACTGCTATTAAAATCCTCTCCTGAAGCGGTTCTTTCGTGAAACTTACAAGCGCAATATCGAATAGATATCGAAAATTTTATGCAGTTTATATCAGAGCTTACATCTTAATCCTGCGCGAAATTAATCGCACAGATTAAGCGTTGCACCACCAATAGTGGCGCATACTTGCACAGGAGCGGGCGCCCAGGACATCATAATTATGAATTGAAGTTGACCAGGCAACGATTCAATAGATTCGACTATTCTTTTAGTCGATCGCCTAAGCCGAGAAGTTAGCTTCGAGAAGATGGCGGGATAACACTCACGGTCCAATCGTATTGAAGGATTCGAGGCGTGAGCTTGCACTGCAGACAAGCGGCACTGCCCTCTGAACACAACCTCAAAGCTGAAATTAATACAGCGCTCATGAACTAACATCGGCTCTCGCAGAGACTTCTCGGAGCAAGTTTTGCGTCCGTACCACGAAGTTGTCTCGAACCTGAGTAAGCAAGCGGCTACAACCCACAACTCGTGACAAGCATACAAGATAGCGAAGGCGTGGCTCCGACCGGAAATCAACTGTGTCTCAACAATAGACGAAATGCCATAGTGGAAAGAAGAGTTGCACAGTATAATCTTTGATTCACGCGCGGGCCAAATTATTAGCGAGGCGAGAATGTCACCAGGCTACAGAGAAGAACCAGCTTTTGGCAGAGAATCGCTGTTCCGCAGGAAAATCGAATCAACTCCGGACAACGGGGCAAATTCAGAAGCAGCCTACCGTAGAAAGCGAGCGCATGTCACGTGAACTCGAACGCAACGCCTTGCTCGAGAACGTCGCCAGCACAATGCAACAAACAGACAAAAAACAGATGGAGCGATTGACGCTGCTCAACACTGTCACCGAAATTTATAACCATGACACTATCATGCGGATTTTCAAAGACGAGATCAAACGGGCGAAGCGCTACCGTTTCCCAATGAGCCTGCTAATGGTTTCTGTCGATGGTTTCGCCGAAACGAATTCGCGTTTTGGTCCGCTTACTGGCGACTCAATTCTCAAGGGCGTTTCCAACTTACTGATGAACACCGTCAGAGATGTCGATATCCCAGCGAGATTTGATTCAGAAACATTTTTGATCCTCTGCCCCAACACAGACCCGCAAGGAATAACGGTTTTAGCCGAACGCCTGCGGCACAAGATCTGCACCGAGCGAGTGTCTGATGTCGGGCAAAACTGGACCGTCACTTTGAGCATCGGAATGGGCTCTTACCCGCTGAACGGAGTAAGCGAAACTGACCTGCTCCAAACAGTTCAGCAAGCGCGTCGAGATGCTCAAGCGAGAGGCGGTAACTGTTACGTGCCTGCAGCTCTCGTAGCCGCCGATTAAGCGCCTTATCGAAGACATTTCCAAAGATAGAAGCGGACGCGATCGAAAACGGCAGAGCGACTTTGGGTGACGTGGCGAAATAGCAAAGCCGGTGAACTAACTACCTTCGGCTTGGAGATCTCGACCAACCCAGAATCCGGAATGCGCTGGATGAAGATCGGCTAGAGCAAGGCAGTTTATGAAGGAAGCACTTCAGCTAATTCTAATTGATAGAAGCTTGATAGCGACTGTTGTATCGCTCGATCTTGGACGTTATAATCCGTTCTTGCGTTGTGAGAGACATTCCCGAGCTCGATTCAAGAGAGAAAATAAAATGATCAAGGCATTTTCGCTGGCATTCATGACAAGCTTATTAGTAAGCGTAACTGCATGCGGAGCAGCCAAGCAGCAGAGCAGCCTGGACGATGTAGCTGCCGGACATGCCCCTCGAATTGCAGCCGATGAAACGGGCAATTTGCATGTGGCGTTTCAAGGGCTCGAACAAAAAACTGGCGTTGCAAATATTTTCTACACCCAGAGCGCCGACCACGGACACACGTGGAGCGCACCGCTGGACATATCTAAGAGCAAAGGAATTTCTTCGCACCCGGATATTGCTCTTGAAGCAAACGGAGCCATCGATATGGTGTGGCGAAACAGTGGTTATGACACAAGAATTTCCGATGTTTACTTTTCTCGTTCAACTGATGCCGGCAAGACCTGGGCGAGCCGGTGGATGTCTCGAGTACTCCTGGCGTTTCGACTGAACCAGTTCTGGCCGTCGGCTCAAACGGATCCGTTCATGTAGCCTGGGTCGATACCACATCAGGCGAAAGCCATCCCGACGTTTATTATGCTTTCTCGAACGATTCAGGAAAAAACTGGTCGAAAGCAGAAGACATCAGTAATACTCCAGGAGTTTCAAGTGAGCCAACAATTGCGGTTGGGGATTCGGACACCGTTCATGTCGCCTGGTTGGACACTACCGGTGGGCTGACCCATCCGGACATTTATTACGCTAAGAAATCCCAAGGTGCCTGGACAACGGCGAAGGATGTGAGCAATACACCGCGATTGTCTTCTCATCCCGGGCTGGCTTGCGGACCGAAAGGCAGGGTCTATCTAGTCTGGTCGGATAACTCCAAGAAAGAAACGGCAGCAGATGTCTGGTGCGCCCGTGCAGGGGGGAGTGCAGAGTTCTCCAAGCTGATCAATATTTCCAGCACAACTGGAGTATCGAGCGAGCCGGCGCTTGCAGCAGACAAGCATGGTCGAATAGCAGTGGCCTGGTCTGATACGGCGAGTGGAGTATCGCATCCAGACATTTATGTGCGGGTGGGCATCGACAATCTGGATTAATTTCTTTCGCCATCGATATGACTAATACTATGGGCATGTCGAAGCACCCAGATCTAACCATCGCCGGCAAAAGGCTCTTTGTCGTTTGGGAGGAGATTGAAGGTGAGAGCAGCCAAGTCAAAGTCACGTCGATGTCGCTCGACGGTATCCCTACAGGTTCTTCTTTTGGCGTCGATCGAGCAAGAGTGAATGGAAAGTTCGTCGAATTCTAGATCAATAGCATTCGGAAAGGTGAAATTCTACGGCATAGAGTGCTTCGGAGTTTTTGGCGTCAATCTCAGTGCGCCACTCAAACAGCGTGACAACCACCAAGGGCAGGAATAGTTTTTTGCTTCGCAGACTTCTAAGAACTGATCTTCTGCCTGATCGTGCGCGCTCTCTGCTCGAGATCAGCCGCTTCACTCTGGCGGCCTTTGCGCCTGAGGAACTTTGCGTACTGTTCCAGGACTTCCGCAACCCGAACGTCATTGGGACCGTATGCATTTTTCTTGATCAAGAAGGCGCGTTTGAACAGAACTTCCGCTTCTTCGGGCTTGCCGTGCGAATCGTAGAGAAAGGCAAGGTCCGGCAACCAATCAGCGAACCGGGTGCTAGTCGGTCCGACTAGACCTTCCATGTTTCGCATTGCTAGCTCATAGAGCCTTTCAGATTCGCTTACGTTGCCGCGTCGGTCATAGACAAAAGATAGTCCGACAAGACAAGTAACCAACCCTGGCTCAATGGCACTCGATTGCTCCGCAGCGGTCAGCGCCGCCTTCCACTCGCGTTCAGCCCCATCGAGGTCGTTAGTCGCCATACACTGTTTTGCAGCGCTCATACGCAGCTCCCAGCCCCCGCTCTGAGCACTTGAACCAAGAGAAAACAGAAGAGCTATAGAACACGCAGTCAACAAACTCAGTGTGCTGCCTTGGAGGTTCGAGAAAGATGTTTTGAGCGCGCGCATAGTTAGACAATATCTTACCTTCTAATAATTCGGCGCACACATTGATTCATCGCCAACCTGAATTATGTTTGGTGCGCAGAACGCACTGGTAAAAGCTCAAAGCATAGTATTATTCGCGCTGATGAAGCTTCGAGAGTTAATCAAGTATCTGAATTCGACCAGTATTCCGCTGGCGGTCCTGGTATTGAGTGCGGTATCTCCAGTGTGGCCGGCACCAATTCAGACGGCTCGCAGCGTCACAGCAGATCCACCTGAAGTTCGTCAGATAATAACCAGGGCTGATGCGCTGGAGAAAAACAAGCAAAGCGATGCCGCAATCGCACTGCTCAGGGATGCACTGAGCCGCTATCAGAACAATGCCTCCCTTCACTTTGAGTTGGGAACTCGTTGCTTGAAGCAAACGAGTGTGAAGCGGCGATTTCCGAATACCGCGCGGCCTTAAAAATACGCCCTAAATTTCCAGAAGCGTCTCTGAACATCGCCTATGCATATGCGAACAACGGCAACAACACGGACGCAGTGATGTGGTTTGAACGTTTTATCAAAGAGAATCCAAAATCACCGAAACTAGCTAAAGTGCAAGCGCAAATGTTGGTATCGGCTGCAACAGAATGTCTTGACGAACATCGAGCTTTCGAAGCCAAGAAATTGCTTGAACACGCCATTCTGGTCGATCCACTCGAATCTCACGCACACTTCAAGCTGACCCGGGCATACGACGAGCTGGGAAATACAACGAAAGCGATTGAGGAGTATCAACAAGTCCTCAAGCTACAGCCCAAAAATTCGGCAGCGGTGTTCAACATCGCGGGCTGCTACCAATCTATGGGACGAAGTGATTTAGCCATAGACTGGTTTCAGAAGTATTTGCTAAACAATCCCCGGGCAGCCGACGCAGGTACCGTCTCCAACATGATCGGAAAACTGAGGGAAGCTCAAAAGAACCAATGTTGGATCCGCGGAACCCAGATTTCTACGAGTCCGTGACTGAACACTTTAAAAGCTTTCGTTGGCCTCATCGATCCATACCGATTAAAGTATTCATTCAAGATGGAACGGGTGTCAGGGGCTACCGACCATCCTTTGCCGCCGCTTTGAGAGATGCCGCGACGGCCTGGTCTCTAGCCTTGCAGCATAGAATATTGTTCTACCAAACCGTCAATCCCAACGAGGCTGACATTGTCTGTACCTGGACAGGCGACCCACACGCCGTACATGAAACGTCAGGAGATGTTGAACAAGGCGTGTGCAACCTGGTTTCAGCGGAACGAGACGGAGAAGGCTACATTCGCATAGTGCACGCTGATATCCGAATTCTCACCATCGATCGAGAGACTCAAAAGCCGATCAGCGAAGACGACATGAAAAAAACCTGCTTACACGAGTTCGGTCATGCGCTTGGTCTGCACGGGCACTCTACCAATAATCATGACATCATGTTTTTCTCGGTATCACCTACGGTATGGCCGGTGCTCAGCAAACGCGATAAAAATACGTTGCTTAAAATCTATGGCACATACGCCCCGCTTGCCGGTAATTGAGCCTGGACCGGCGGCAAAAGCGTCCAGGTTAAAAGCGGTAGTGCAACACGCGAACTAGCTTTCTGAACACAGGAGCCTTACCGATTGTACGCACCACCAGTCGGAAACTGAAGCTCATTTTGGAAACGTGTTCTGAATCGTAGGCATTGAATTCATTGACTAACTTCAACTTGGGTATTTTCCTCTCAATCTCGCGAGGATGTTCGATACTCCAGCGAAGAACCGCGCCAGTAGCCTTGATCGCAGCGTTGACATTTACTATTCTCACGCCCAATCTGCTGTAAACGTCAAAGGCAACTTCACCGGTTGGAAAGTGATTGAGAATTCGACCGAAAAGATCAGCTACTTCCGCATCACTTAAATAGTAGAGCAGTCCCTCAGCTATGACCATGACCGGAGCCTTCTCAGGCAACTGCTGGAGCCAATTTGCCGCAGTGACAGATGTGCCAATCTTCGTGTATCCGGAACGGCGAGACGGGTAAAACCTGTCGCGTAATTCAATTACTTCGGGATAGTCGACATCGAACCATCGAAGAGCCGGAAGTACTTCTCGAAGTGCACTTGATTGCCGGTCGAGCGCAGGAGGACGGCGAAGTCCTCGTAGCGCGCCTTCCTCGAGCGGCCGGTCTGGCGGTCGGCCACGATGAGAGACCCTTGCTCGACGGCGTCGCGCACGATGCGCGCCACCTCCCAGGCTTCGGCCTCGGCCGCGTCGCGGTAAGCGACTTGGGGGTCGCGAAGGTTCTCCGCGGCGTCTTCGCGCCGGCGCGGCAGCTCGAGATAGACGAGGCGAGGCTCGACGCCGGGGGTCGCGGGCCTGGACTCCAGTGGCTCGAAGCGGGCCTCGAAATCCTGGTGGCCTTCTTCTCCATCGAGCGGGGCCATCACGGTAGGGAAGATTCGGTTGATCATGGCGATGACGCCCGGCTCGCTGCGGAAGTTGCGCGACAGGCTCAGCGCTTCCGCGTCGGCGGCTTCGGCATCATCGGCGGCGGGGGCGTCGGAGTCGGCGAAGGCCAGGGGAGCTGCGCCGAGGCTGCCAAGCTCGAGGCCGATGTTCCGGCGAGTCGCGGCCGAGGCGAGCTTCTCGCCGCCAGGTCCCGGGCGAGCCTCCTGAAGACCGACACGTCGGCTCCCCAAAGAGGTAGATCGACTGCTTTTCATCGCCGACGAAGAATAGCTTGTCCTCGGCGAGGCTTCGCTCGGCTTCGCTCGAATGGGTGGCCTCTCCTGCCAACAGGAAGAGGATGCTCTTCTGAAGCTCGTCGTCGTCCTGAAACTCGTCGATCATCACGTAGCGGAACAGGGCCCGGTAGTGGTCGAGGACGGCGTCGTCGGCCTCGAGTACGTCGTGGGCGAGCTGGGCGACGTCGCGGAAAGTGAGGGTCTTCTCCAGCCGCCTCAGCTCGTCCCATTGCGTCCGGAACTCGTCGAGGAGGCGATACAGAACGAGCCTGTCAGGATGCGCGGCCCTCGTGGCGGCGATATCACGATACTCGATCGCGGCCTTCTTGAGAGCGGGAACGCAATCCGAGAGAAACATGGAAGCTTCGTCGCAGCAGTTCGAGGCGGGCTTGCGCAGCCGCGCCAAACGGTCGAGGAATCGAAGGAAGCCGCTGTCCGCTTCATCCTCGGGACTGGGAGCGAGCGCGTCGAGCCATGCTTTCGAGGTCGGCGTCGTCGGGATGTCCGAGTATTCGAGGGCGGCCGAGCGCATCGCGAGGATCTTCGCCTTCGATTCGGCCGCCATCTCCTCGAGCCGGACCGCCTGGTGGCCGTGGAAGGCCTCGAAGTTCGGCGGCGACGAGATGCTCATCCGCGTGAGGGCCAGGGCGGCGAGGACCTCGTCGCGGACGCCCTCGAGGCTGCCTGAGGCGACGAGCTCGCGCATCGCGCCATCCTCCCGATGCTCGAGGATGAAGGTGAGGGCGAGGTCGCTCGCCATCCGCGCTGCACGCTCCTCGTCGACTGCGAAGTCGGGGGCGATGCCGAAGCGGGCGGACCCCGAGCGCGCGACTCGAGCGGCGAAGGAATCGAAGGTGGAGATCTGCGCCTGCGAGAAGTCCGCCAGGCACGCGGCCAGGTGTCCGGCGAGCTCCGGATCGTCCGCGCGGCGGGCTGCGGCTGCGGCCAGCGCGCCGTAGATGCGGGAATACATCTCGGCGGCGGCCTTGCGCGTGAAGGTGAGCACGAGGACGTTGCGGGCGTGGACGCGCTCGCCCGCTGGCAGGATGCCCTTCATACGGCCGGTCGAGAGAAGGCGGATGTAGCGCGCGGCGAGGACGGTGGTCTTGCCCGACCCCGCTCCCGCTGCGACGACGAGGTTGCCCGGCTTGGTGGCCGCTTCCCGCTGCGGCCCCTCGAGGTCTTCGGCGAGCTTGAACTCGCGCTGCTCGCTCATTGCATCGGCCCCGAAGATACGGGCCCCTGCGACGGCGAGCCGAAGCGCAAGGCATAGCGCTCGCGACAGATGCCCCTTGCCCCGCAGCTCGCGCAGGCGCGCTTCTGCGTCTCCTTGGAGGCCAGCGGAAAGGCGCCGGCGAAAATGCCTTCGACGGTCCGTCGCAAAGCCGCGTCGAAGGCCGCGAGGAAGTCTTGCAGAGAGGAGCGCTGGACGTAGGGCCCTTCGCCGCGGGAAGAGGCGCCGTCATCGCCGAAGGCGCAGGCGGCGGATGCCGGCTCCCTGTGCGCGTCGCCCTCGATCGAGATATACCAGGCCGAGTCGATCGACAGGGGCGAGGCTCCGCTTCCGGCGACGATCGCCGCTCCGTTCGCCCCCACGAGCCGCAGGTAGCAGGGAATTTGCGCCTCGGCAATGGCGCCCTCGTCGTCCGGAGCCACCTGGGATTTGGAAGGCAGTCGGCCCTTCTTGTAGTCGACGACGACGGCTCCCTTCGCCGACAGCGACACGCGGTCGATGCGTCCACGGAGGACGACTCCCCCCTCGACATCGGGGTACTCGAGCTCGAACTCCATTTCGAGCGGGCCGATCTCGAGGTCGGGAAAGAGCGAGGCCTCGGCGTCGACGAGGTTCTCGAGGTAGCTTCTCAGCTTGCCGCGATAGGCCTCGAGCACGATGCCCACGAAGGGGCCGCGCTGCCGCGACAGCTCGGCGAAGGCGTCGTCAAGGCAGGGGCCGACGAGTGCCCGGTACTCGGTTTTCCGCTCGGGTCTGAAGCGGCCGTCGGCGTCGCGGATGCGCGCGAACAGCCGGGCGAGGGCGTGGTGGTAGACGTCGCCGATGAACATCGCGTCCACGAAGGATATGCCCGAGGCTTGCGGTCCCGCGTTCAGCAATCGCAGGTAAAGGTAGGAATAGGGGCAGGCGAGGTAATTGTCGATCGCCGTCGAGTCGATGCCGGGGAGCGGGTCGACGGCGGCCGGAGCCGACCTGGAGGCGCTGCGCCTGTGCAGGCGAGCGGCCGCGCGAGCGGCGGCCTGGGGTTCCAGGGAGGCGCCGTCGGTCGGGGAGAAGGCAGCAGCTGCGGCCGCCGATGCGAGGCCGACGGCTTGTACGCGATGCAGCCTCGCGGGCTTCGGGCCTCGGCCGGAGATCCATGACGCTTCCGCGGCGTAGGAGGGGTCCGTGGCTCGCGGCGCCTGATCGACGCCCGACATCGACACGAGGAAGCCGTGGGCCGCCTCGGCGCCGGCGAACCCCGTATCAGGGCACGTGAAGGTGACCGAGCCGCCGGAGAGGGCGTAGGCGCGGATGAAGGCGGGCGCCGCGTCGCGATCGGCTCCGGAGTCCGGTCGAAGCTCTTCGCGGAGGGCCTCGCCCAGGTAATCGAAGCCGCGGGACGGCACGGAGAGGGCGTCCTGCGAGGCGTGGAGGATGAAATGCCGCTTCGGGCAGATTCCCGCGGCGACTCGCCATTCGTAAACTGGAACGCCGACCGCTCCGCCCGAGGCGCTGACGTACCGCCTCGATTCGAGGCTCTGCATCAAAAGCGAGAAGCCGTTGGAGACTTCCAGGCCGGAGACGTCCTGGGCCTGGACGAGGGCCTGGAGCTCGACGATGCAACGGGCTAGCGTGAGGTCTGCGAAGGGATCCCAGTCGCCCCGCTCAGTCGACAGGAACTCCATCTTGAACGCGTTGTACGACTTCAATAGCGACCTGAAGTCCGGCGCGGATACGATCGCGCCGATCCGCGTCTTTAGCCGCCTGTACGCGTTGAGGAGGCTCCCCCGAAGGCTAGCCTCCCAGACGTCCCGGGTCGCTCCGCCTTCCTTCCACGAAGCTACGGCGTGGAGGCGCAGACCGGTATCCACGATGCCGCGGCCTATCTCGGGCTCTTTCCACGGCCAGGCCGGGGACAGGAGCAGGTCGCGCAGGGAGTCGAAGGCGTACCCGGAGGAATGGGCGGCGCGCAGGGCGGCGAAGAGGCGCCCTCCAGGCGTCGCGGCGAGGCTCGTGCCGGAACGGAGGGCCAGGGGTATCGAAAGGAGCGAGGCCTCGCGCTCGAGATAGGGGCGGTAGCGGTCGAGGCCCGGCACCGTTATCGCGATGTTCTCGGCCTCCTCGCCGGAGTCCAGGAGGGAGCCGATCTCCGAGAGCACGCCACGAAGCTCGGCGAGCGCGGTCTCGGGACGGACCAAGCTCGCGGCGATCGGTCCGATGGGCAAGGGCACGATGCGGATCGGGCTTTCCGCGCTCGGGCCGAGCCCGCTCAGGCCTAGCCCGAGCGCGGATCGGTATTCCTCGAAGTCTTCGATCAGCTCGGGGAAGAACAGTATTGTCTTGCCTCCGAGCGCGCGCAGGGAGCGGGGTTCGTAGGAGGGCTCGAAACGCCCGACGCCGAGCAGGAAGGACTCGTAGCGTCCGCGTATGGCGAGCCAATCCGCCACGACGGGGCTCGACCGTGCGGCCGAGCGCCCGGCGCCGGCCTTGCCCGCCTCCTCGATCGCGGACTGTAGCCCGCCGAGCGCAGGAAGCCTCGAAGCGACATAGCCCGCGAAGGGCTGCCACTGCGCCGCAAAGGCCGGATTCAATGCCGCCGACAGGAAGGGCCTCTCGGCGTTCTCGGCGAGAATGCTCGCTGCGAAGATCCGACGAAGACCGTCGTCCGCGGGCACGCGCCCGTCCGATATGGCGGCCCGCTCCTTCAGCCTATCCCATCCGAGGAAGCGATCGGCCTCGAGGGCGCCCGGGCCATCGCCTCGGGCCGAGTCGCTCAAAGACGCGGCGAGCCAGGACTCGGCGCATATCTCGCTTGGAAATACGAAGCGCGTCGCCCGATCGCGCAAGGCCGGGCGGAGGATTTCTTCGATGCCCAGCGTCATGGAGCCTGAATCCGCCTCCACGCGCCCTCGATCGCGCCCACGTACAGGCGATGGTAGTCTTTCTTAGGGTACGACCGCTGGATCGAGTCGTCCGCGAAGCCCTTTGGATCGAGGTCCTGCGAATCGATCTTCCGACAGGAAATGACGACCTGCGCCTCCTCGAAGGCGACGCGCGAGGCGAAGGCCCGGGGGTGAATCCCGGCGGCCTTCGCTTTGTCAGTATCGCGTCCCGAGGTCGATCCGCAGATATCGAGGGCCTCGCGCCCGCCTTCCCCCAAAAATGACAGCGTGAACCCTTCCTCCCTCTGCATGAACCCGAAACTGTGGCGCGTCGGGCGAACGAAGACGAAAGCGACGTCCACGTTCCAGATATGCCCGAAGCCTCCCCAGGACGCTGTCATGGTGTTCCATCGATCGAGGACTCCCGGCGTGATGAGCATCCATTCGTCGGCGATCAACCGGCTGGCATTCTCATTCAGCGATCTCCAATCGAAAGCCTCGAACACGGCCTCGCTCATTTCTTGCCGCTCCTGGGCTTGGGTTTTTTCGCCGAGGGAGCGGTCGCTTTCTTCTTCGGCGCTGCCGTGGCCTTTTTGGGCGGCGCTTTCTTCGGCGGAGCCTTTGGCGCCTTCTTCGGCGCTGCCGTGGCCTTTTTGGGCGGCGCCTTCTTCGGCGGAGCCTTTGGCGCGGCTGCGGCGACCGGCTTCTTTGGTTGCCTCTTGGGCGCGACGGTCGGTGGGCTCTCGTTCCCACGGACGAGCGACATCTTCATAAGGGCAGCCTCGAGGCCTTCGTAGCAATAGCCAGCCTCGGCGGCGGCGTCGATCATTTGGAGGGCGCAGCGAGCGGCGGCGTGGCCGGGATCCCCGGCGCCCGCCCCGTCATCGGCTTTGGAGAGCGCCCCGCCGATCGAGCCGCAGAGGGCGCCGATCCGCGCCGCCTCCTCGAAGCGCTCCTTATTGAACCATGTGAGCCCGTCGAAGAGGTTGAACCCGAGGAGGCTTCGCAGCTCCTCGTCGGTGGACCAAACCTTGAACACCGCGACCGGGCCCGTCGTCGTCGCAAGCTCCGCCGTCGTCCCGATCTTGGGGAAAAGGGCCTTGATCAGGGCTATGCCCCGATAGGCCTCGTCTCCGTGCATGCCCGAACCGCGCAGGGCTTCGCGGAGCTTGCGGTCGAAGCAGTAGCGGTCGACGATGCGCCTGGCCCCGAGAGACGCGTTGAGGTCGTCGTCGCCGTTCGCCGAGCTGAGGGCTTTGAGCGCGTCGAAGATGGCGAAGCACAAAGCGAGATCGAGGTTGCCGGGAGCCGCCATCTCGCGCGCCAGGAGAAGGGCGGCCTCATCGTCTTTCGTCGGCCCGGCGGCTTTTGACAGGCCGATTGAGCGCTTCTCGACCGCCGAGAGAGCGGCCGTGGCTTCGCGAGAGCGGGCGGCGATGGCGGCGAGTGATACGGCGAAGCGATCCGCCGCGGCCTTCGCCAATCGAGCATCCTTCTTCGCCAAGGCCGCGCGGATCTTCTCGGCATCGCCGGGAACGGCGCGCTTCGTGGCGGGGGCGTGCGGCACCTTCGACGAGACTACGGCGGCTCTGTCTCCCCGCAATCCCTCCTCGGAGGCCTGCTCGCGCAGAAGGGCCCGCGTCGCCGCATAGAAAGCCAGGGCGGACTCGCGCGCCGCCTTTATAATCGCCGCCGATGGTGCGGCGACCGCCGACTCGGGCTTCGCGGATGGCCGGCTTTCCTTTTCGGGAGCGCCAATGCTCGCGAGGCCCCGGGCGAGAGCTCTCGCCCAGGCGATGAGGGGCGAAAATACGGCCGCTAGGGCGGCGTACAGGTCCTTGAGCGCGACGTCCTGGACGGTCGCGGAGAAGTCCGGCGTCCCGGCACCTCCCAGGGCGTCGTGGACGGCCGAGTAGAGGCCGCCTTCGTCGTCCTCCATCTCGAAGAAATCGAGGAAGACCTGGCTCTGGTATCCGTTCAGGATCAGCTTGAGGCCCGAGTCGGCTATCTCGCGCGAGCGGCGGATGAACCAAAGCTCGGAGCGCTGCTCGCGCATTATGCAGAACCGGGCGCGGCCGCTCGAAGCGCGCCCGCCGTCGGCCAAATCGAGGGCCGAGGCGAGAGTTCGGCTCGCTTGGCGCCTTTGGCCGTCGTCGAGCTTCTCGGCATAGGCCGCGGAATCGCGCAGGAAGCCCTCCGCGCGGGAAAGCGAGTTGTTGTAGGCGACGAGAGCCCGTTCCGAGCCGTCGCCGTTCGTGTACGCGAAGACGTTCTCGTTCACCGAGCCGTCGGGCCCGACGAGATCGAACAGAAGGAACCGCTCGACGCCGGAGAAGAGCCTGCGCCGCTTGAGCAGCGGGAATACCTCGCGCTCGTGCCGCTCGATGAGGGCGCGGTCGGGCGACTCGTCGCGGTACGCGCGGCGATACTCCATGCCGTATTTCTCCTCGAACCCCTCGAGCTGGCCGTGGCCGAACATCGGCAGGCCGGGCATCGTGGCCATCATCGTGCAGACGCCGAAGTACTTGTCGCCCTTGCCGAACTGGGCGACGGCCGTCTCCTCGTCCGGATTGTTCATGAAGTTGACGAAGCGCTTGAGGATGTCCTTGTCGAACTCCTGCGTGTTGCGGATCGTCTCGCGGTATTTCGCGTTCTCCTCGCGTTTGAGCATGTTCATGAAAGCCGAGTTGTAGACGCGGTGCATGCCGAGCGTGCGGACGAAGTATCCTTCCATCATCCAGAAGGCCTCGGCGAGGAGGAGCGTGTCCGGCGCCTCGCGGGCGCAGAGGTCCACCACCTCGCGCCAGAACTCCTCGGGCATCGCGCGGTCGAAGTCCTCGGGCCGGAGGGCGCGGTCGGCGCGCGACGGCACGTCTCCGCCCGATCCAGGCTCGGGATACCACAGCCGCCGGAAATGTTTGCGCGCCATTATCATCGCCGCGTCGAAGCGGATGATCGAGAAGTTGCGCGCCACGTGGAGGATGCGCTCCATGACCGCCTCTCGGGCGTCCTTGCGCAGGAAGTCGACCTGCGCAGTATCGCTCCACGGCAGCCCCGTGCCGTCGTTGCCGTGGTAGAGGTAGCTGACCTTGCCGGAGCCGCGGTCCTGGCGCTTGAAGACTACCGCCGCGTCCGTGCGGTCGTAGTAGTGGTCCTCGAGCCAGATGCCGACGCGGCCGTCCCCGGAAAGGTCCCCGCCGTCGAAGCGGTAGCCGGGGAAGGGGCACTGCTCGGATTGAATGAAGAGCTCGGGCCTCTCGCGCACCCAGGCCGAGTCGATCCCGGTGTGGTTGGGCACCATGTCGGCGGCGAGGCGTATGCCGCGCCAGGCGCATCTCTCGCGCAGACGCTCGAGGGCCGGCCAGCCGCCGAGCTCTCCTGCGATCTCGTAATCGAAGAGCGAATACGCGCTGGGAGCGGCCTCGGGATTGCCGCAGCGTCGCTTGATCTCGGCGCTCGCCTGGCTGCGCTCCCACAGCCCGATGAGCCAGAGGCCGTTGAAGCCCCGCGAGGCCAGCGCGTCGAGCTCCTCGTCCGGGATCGCGTCGATGGTATGGATGTCCCTGCCGTAGCTGCGAGAGAGCTGGTAGAGCCAGACGAGGGTCGACTTGGCCATCATCACGACATTGGGCATCCAGTCCTTGTCCTGGCTGAAGCGCTCGTACTCGCGCTCCATTCCTGAATACACATAGGCCCGCGTCGGCCCCGGGCCTGGGAATCGCGGCTTCTCCTCCTCGCGGATGAGGTCGAGCGAGCCCAGGAGGCGGAGGAGCTTGTCGCCGAGGATGAGGCCCCACCGGCTGCGGATGTAGTCGAGCTGTCCCGGGAGGGAGTATGGGGCCGCCGCAGCCGGGCTGCGGAGCATCGTGACGAGGTCCTGATCGTCGGGGCCGAATCTCGGCATTGCGGCGAAGCTTGCGCCCAGGACGCCGATCGCCTCCACGTAGGCTTCCGCCTCGGGCGAGCCGGGGACGGCCAGCAGGGCCTCGTCGAAAAGGAAGCGGAAGGGGGCGAAGGCGGGGTTCTCGTTGGCCAGGCGGAGGAGGACGAGCTCCTCGACGGCGAGCTCTCGGTTGGTCGGACCCTCGATCCTGGCCGCGCCTTTCGTCGCGGCGCCGGCCTCGGCGCGCCCGTCGAGCCAAGATGCCGCCGACTCGCGGCCTTCGTAGACGGAGAGCGGCGGGAAGCGCTCGACGAAGGCGAGGAGGAGGCCGTTCAGTGACTTTTTACCCAAGGCGGCCTCGAGGTCGACCGTGGCACGAGCGAAAGAGTCCGGCTCGGCCCTCTCCCGGAACAGCCTCGCGACGTCGTGGAGGATCTCGTCTATCAGGGCCATGGCATTGAGCCGGCCGGCGCGGATGGCCCGCTCCGGAAGGAGGGCGGCGTCGACTTTCTCGTTTATACGTCTGGCGAGGAGCCGGGCCGCCCGGAAATCCGGCAGTATGATGTTGCCAGTGCTTTGGAACAGGCTCGCGTCGATGCCGAGCTCGTCCCTCGCCTCGCGGGAAACGTGGAATTCCATCACACGGTCGCCGGGGCGAGCCCGCAGAACGCCCGCGCCCTCGATGGCCTCGAGCCTCGCGACGAGAACCTTCCCGCTGAAGTTCATCACCGCCACCTCCTAGGTCAATTGATACTAGCCGAGGCCGGGGTCCTGCACAAGCCGAGCCATATCTTCCATTGATTGGTACGGGAATGTATACTAACACAAAGACGGAGGCAGTGAACTTGTCAATCACTATCGAGCACGACAAACGCAGGCGCGAGATATTGGGCAAGGCTCTCGACGTCTTCGTCGACGAGGGCTACGAAGACACTACCTTCCAGAAGATCGCCGAGCGTTGCGGCATCACGCGCACCATCCTCTATCTGTATTTCAAGAACAAGCGCGAGATTTTCACGTTCAGCATAAAACTTTTCACCGAAAAGCTCGAGGAAGAGATCCGCGCCATCGCCGCCGATCCCTTGCGCAGTCAGTCCGACAAGCTCGCGGCCATCATGGCCATAATCATAGAAGCCTGCTCCGAGCATCGACGCCTGCTCTCGGTCATCCTGGACTACCTCGGCCATCTCCGCGCGGCGGGCGCCGACCCCGACGAACGCGTGCGCAGGCGCACCATCAGGATGCGCCACATCCTCAACGGCATCCTCATCGACGGGCAAAAGAAAGGCGACTTCGGCGCTTTTTCGGTCAAAGCGGCCGGCGATCTATTCTATTCGCTCATCGAAGCGACCATCTTCCGCATCGCCGTTCTGGGCAGGGAAGACGTGTCGGGCCTGATAGAGGCCGCCGCCCTGCTCGCCTTCTCCTTCAAGAGCAGCGAGCCCAAGACAAGGGCACGGTTGGCCCGCGAGTCGAGGCCGGCCTCATGAGCGAGGCGGGGGAGGCTGCCGCCTCGCTGACGAGCGGCAGCTCGCGCGCGAGCGCCGCAGCCGGCTCGCGACTGCCGCCATGGCTGCGCGTGGACCTTCCCTCGGGCGGCAACTGGCGCCGCGTCTCGGACGTCCTCGAGCGGCGGGGCCTCGCTACCGTCTGTGATTCCGCGCGCTGCCCGAACAAGGCCGAGTGCTGGGGGGCGGCCACCGCCACCTTCATGATACTCGGCTCGGTCTGCACGCGCGCCTGCCGCTTCTGCGCCGTCGACCACGGCCAGGCGGGTGAGCCTCTCAGGAGCGAGGAGCCGGCCGAGCTCGCCGCCGCGATCGCCGAGCTGGGCCTGAGCTACGCCGTCGTGACCAGCGTCGACCGCGACGACCTGCCCGATCGCGGAGCCGCCCACTTCGCCGCCTGCGCTCGGGCCATCAAGGGTCTTCGCGTCGGCGCCCGTTCTTCCGTCCGGGTGGAGCTTCTAGTTCCCGATTACCGCGAGCTCGAGCTCGATCTTGTCCTCGACGCGCGACCCGACGTGCTCGCGCACAACATCGAGACCGTGGAGCGCCTCCAAGTCCTGCGCGACCGGCGCGCATCGTACGCGACGAGCCTGGGCACGATCTCTCTCGCCTCCGCCCGCTCGGCGGGCCAGGGCGGCTCGCCGGTCGTCAAGTCGAGCATTATGCTCGGCCTCGGCGAGGCCGACGGCGAAGTGCTGCGGACGATGGACGACCTCCGCGCGACCGGCTGCACGAGCCTCGTGCTCGGCCAGTACCTCAGGCCGACGCGCAGGCAGGCCGAGGTCGTCCGTTACCTCGAGCCCGAGGAGTTCGCGCGCTATGCGGAAGAGGCCGGCGATCGAGGCTTCTCGCCGGTGGTTTCCGCACCGCTCGCGAGGACGAGCTACCACGCCCGCTCCGGCTTCGAGGGCCAGGCCCCGCGCGAACCACCGCGCGAAGCTGCGAAGGAGCCTCGTCGATGATAAATCGCCTCGACTACAAGGTGCCCGGAGGCAAGCTCCTCCGCGTCGAGCTCGAGCTCGAGTCGGGCACTGTCCTGCGCGCCCTCGTCCGGGGCGACTTCTTCGCCCATCCCGAGGAAGCCTTCGAATCGGCCGAGGCCGAGCTGACCGGCCTGCCCGTCGACCGCCTAGGCGAGGCGGCTCTCGCCCTGTTCTCGAAGCCGCCCCTCAGGCTCTTCGGCGCCTCGCCGACCGATATCGCGCAAGCCCTGGAGGCCGCCGCAAGCGCCTCGCCCGACGATCCGGGACCTGGCGATCCGGGAGGCCGGCCATGAAGCTCAGGCTCATCGACTCGGGGGCGGGCGGGCCGGTCCCCGGCGCGCTCAACATGGGAATCGACGAGGCCATCCTCGGCTCCGTGTCGCGCGGCGAGTCCCCGCCCACGCTTCGGCTCTACCGCTGGTCTCCGCCCTGCGTCACCGTCGGCTACTTCCAGTCGCTCGAGGCCGAGATCGACCTCGACGCCTGCGCGGCCGCGGGCATCGACGCGGTCCGCAGGCTGACCGGCGGCGGCGCGGTCTTCCACGACGCCGAGATCACCTACTCCCTCGTCCTCCCGCTCGGCCACGAGCTTGCGCCCGACGACATCCTCGAGTCCTACCGACTCATCTGCGGCGGCCTCGTGCGCGGCCTGAGCCTTCTCGGCGTCGAGTCGAGCTTCGCGCCGATCAACGACATCGCGGCGGGCGGCAAGAAGATCTCGGGCAACGCCCAGACCAGGCGGCACGGCTGCCTGCTCCAGCACGGGACCGTGCTCCTCGACCTCGATCCCGAGCGCATGTTCTCGCTCCTCAAAGTCCCAGCGGAAAAGCTCAAGGGAAGGCTGATCGAGGACGTCAAGGCGAGAGTGGCCTCGCTGCGCGGGCTTTTGCGCCGCGAGGTCACGTACGAGGAGGCCGCGGACGCGCTCCGTCGCGGCTTCGCGCAGGAGTGGCTCGCCGATCTCGAGCCGCGCCCGCTGGGCCCCGCCGAGACCGTCGACGCCCGGCGATGCGCCGCCGAGCGCTTCTCGAACCCGGCGTGGAACAATAGGCGCTAGAACTTCGATCACCGGACCTTAGTTCTTCCGCTCCTCTGCGTCGGTGACGAGTCCAACGCTCAAGCTCTGGGCGATGAGCCTTGCCAGCCCGGGCGCGACGGAGCCCGACGCGGCCATCACTTTGGCGGCGAAAAGGCTGGAGATGTTGTCCTCGTAGGCCAGGATCCGGTAGATGTAGTTGAGTGTCCTCTGAGGGGTAGCGCCGCGCTGCACGCTGCCGTTGCCTGCGTTGTACATGGCCAAGGCTGCGACCTCGTTGCCGGCTTGATCGAGGCAGCTTTTCAAATGCGCAATGCCGTATCGAGCGTTGATCGCCGGATCGTAGAAGTCGCCCGCGCCGAGCTGAGGGTAGGATTTGGAGTTGAGCTGAAAGAGTCCGCGATCCACGGAGCCTCCGTTCCGATTCAGCGCGTCGACCCTGAAATCGCTCTCTTCCAAGGCTAGGGCAAAAGCCAGTGAAGGCCGCACACCGAACTTTTCGGAGCTATCCAGGATGTCGCGAGCGACATTTTCCGACAGGGTGAGAGAGGTGAAAAACTGCAAGGTCATGTCTTTCGTGGCAGAATCGCGGTAATATGGAGCGATCGGATCTTTGTGTTCGAGGCTTTCGAGGTAGCCTGGTATTTCCTGCTCGTCCAAGGAACTAAGCGCGGCTAGAGCGCTGTCCATCTTGGGTTTGAGCGCCTGCTTGGAACAGGAAAAGGAAAGCAGGGCGAGGAACAGGGCCAGTGCCGAACCCACTTTATATCGATGCTTCATTCCCAAAATACTCCAATCGATAAAGAATGATTCCAGGTGGACAGAATGAGACGGCTATTTTACAAATATCCCTACGAGCGTCAAGTAGTCGCAAGGAGGCCATAGGATGACCATGTTTGAACGCTTCTCCCTCGGAGATATAGAGTTGCGCGATACAGAATTGCTGCAGAAGCGCGAGGCCGACCGAGCCTACATGCTCAGGCTCACGAGCGACAACCTGCTCCGGCCCTACAGGCAGGAAGCCGGTCTCTGGTCCGAGCCGGGTAAGCCCGAGGGCATCCATTGGGGATGGGAGTCGCCCACCAGCCAGCTCCGCGGCCACTTCCTCGGCCATTGGCTTTCCGCCGCGGCAATGTACGCTGCCGCGACGGGGGATCGCGAGATGCGGGGCAAGGCCGAGGCCATCGTCGACGGCCTCGCGCTCTGCCAGAAGGCGAACGGCGGCGAGTGGCTCGGATCGATCCCGGAGAAATACCTCGAGCGCATTGCCGCCGGGGTCCAGGTTTGGGCCCCGCACTATACGGTTCACAAGACATTCATGGGCCTCATGGATGCCTATCGTCATATCGGGTCAGCCAAGGCGCTCGAGCTGGCGGAGAATTGGGCACGTTGGTTTTATCGCTGGACCTCGTCCTTTTCCACGGGGAAGATGGACGAGATTCTGGACTTCGAGACCGGCGGCATGCTCGAGATCTGGGCCGATCTCCTGGGGATCACCGGCAAGCCCGAGTATCGAGAGCTCATGGACCGCTATACTCGCCGTCGCCTCTTCGACCCGCTTCTCGCTGGCGACGACCCTCTGTCCAACATGCACGCGAACACGACCATTCCCGAGATCATCGGCGTCTCTCGCGCCTACGAGGTCACGGGGGAGACGCGCTGGCTCGACATCGCGAAAGCCTACTGGGAGCTCGCGGTGGAGAAGCTTCCCCGTTCGGCCACGGGTGGCGGCACGACCGGCGAGATTTGGGTACCCGAGGGGCGGTTACCGCATCGGCTCGGCGAAAAGAACCAGGAGCTCTGCACGGTCTACAATATGATGCGCCTCGCGGAGTTCCTGCTCAGGCACACGGGCGAAGCGCGCTTTGCCGACTACTGGGAGCGGAACCTGCGCAACGGAATACTCGCGCAGGGCTTCTGGAAGGCAAGCCTGACCCACGGGGCGAAGCCCGAAAATCCTCTTGCCGGACTCGTGTCCTATTTCCTGCCGATGCGACCCGGCTCGGTGAAGCTTTGGGCCTCGGAGACCGACCACTTCTTCTGTTGCCACGGCAGCAATGTGCAGGCCAACGCGACGCACACGGGAGGCATATTCTACAAGGACGGCTCGGGCCTCGCGATCGCCGCGCTCGTCGAGTCCGCTCTCTCGTGGGACCGCGGAGGCGAGGGATCGACGGTGGAGATCCGCCGCGTCGATCTCGCCGGGGACACTCAACGGATCGATGGCGTCGCTCCCGCCCATCCCGCCCCTCCCGACCGCCAAGCCTTCGAGATTCACGTATCCTGCCCGCGGCCTGCCGAGTTCCCGATTTCCATCCGCCTGCCGTGGTGGCTCGCGGGAGAGGCCCTCGTGTCGGTGAACGGAGAGGCGCTGCATATCGAATCGCAGCCCTCGTCCTTCGTCGAACTGCAGCGTGCCTGGAAAAACGATCGCGTCAGGATCGAGCTGCCCAAGCGCCTCGCCTCGGAACGGCTGGCCGGCTCGAATGACATGTACGCCTTCATGGACGGCCCCGACCTCCTCGCGGGCCTCTGTTCCGAGGAACGCATCCTCTACTGCGACGATCCTTCGGCGCCGGAGGAAGTCCTCGTATCCGACGACGAGCGGGAGTGGGGCCGATGGAAAGGCGGTTACAAGACCCGCGGCCAGGAAAGAGGCATCCGCTTCATGCCCGTGCGCGAAGTCGGCTACGAGCGCTATTCAGTGTACTTCCCCGTCGCGCCGAGTCGCTTCAAGGCGTAGATGCCCAATCTCGTGATATAGTGGCTTCGTGACGATTCCTCGCACTCTGCGCTCTCGCCGCCGCGCCGGACTTCTCCTCCTTCTCGCCTTCCTGGCATCCGGGCTTACCGCCTGCCGGGCTTGGAAGAATCCCGGCCCTGTGTCGCAGGAGCCGAGGAAGATCAAGGTCATGGCCTCGGATGGCTGGATCTACGATGTAATCGGGGCGAACGCCAAGCTGTTCGAGAAGGAGACCGGCATCAAAGTCTCCTTTTCGATATACGCCCCCCATGTCTACTTCCGGGCCCTCGAGACGATCCTCGACTCGGGAGATGCCACCGACATCTTCCTCATGCAATCGACCAGATGGTACCTCGACAACGAGATCGATCCTCGCAAGTACTGCCTCGACTTCACCGGCGAGGAATGGACCAAGCGCCTCAAGACGGATTGGCTTCCTACGGTTTCGCACGACGGCCGGGTGTACGGCCTGGTCATCTGGGACGACACCACTGGCTGGGTGTACACGTACAACGACAAGGTCTTCAAGAGGCTGGGGCTCGCCGCTCCCAAGACCACGCGCGAGTTCATGTCGGCCTGCGAGCGAATCAAGCAGGCGGGCATAACGCCCATCTACGAGCCGGGCGCCAGCCGATGGCATTCCTCCCTCACGTTCTTCGAAATGGGCGCGACCTTCGAGGAGAGGGATCCCGGCCTGTACGATCGCCTGAACTCGAACAGGCAGACTTTCGCCGGCTACGAGCCTTTCCATCGGGCCCTGAGCCAGATTCTCGAGGCCATGCACCGCGGCTACTTCGGGGACAATTTCATGGCGAACACCATCGAGGGGTCGAAGACCGCCCTCATCTCCGGCACGGCCGCGATGACCCTCGACAAGATCGGCTTCTCGCGAAGCGTGCTGAAGTCCAACCCGGACTCGGGCGCGGGCTCGTGGGGAATGTTCCCCATTCCTTGGCTCGACAACTGCACCGTGAGCATCGAGCGGTCCGCGCCAACCTGGTTCGGAAACGCGAAGAGCCGCGACCCCCGAGGCCGTCCGGCAGTTCTTCCGCTTCCTGACCAGGCAGGACAATCTCGACCGCTACGCGGAAGAGCAGCCAGAGGGCACGAACCTCTCCTTCCCCACGAAGCAAGTCCCGCTTCAGCCGAACGAGAAGGGCTTCCTCGAGACGACGCGTCTCGGCGGGGAGCCCTTCCAGGGCGGAGTCAAGTACGTCATGGGTCAATGGATGGAGATCGAGGTCGACTTCGAGCAGATGCTCGCGGGCGCAATGACGCGCGAGCGTTTCCTCGCCGGCGTCGACGAGCGCAGGGCGAACATGGCCGTCGCCGCGGAGGACCCGGACTGGCCTCGGCCTAATCCCGTCCCATCGAATCCCTGAAAGAGGAGGGATTGAGCCCGGTCTCCCTCTTGAACAGGCGGGAGAAGTACAGCGGGTCCTCGTAGCCTATCGCGGCGGCCACTTGCTTGACCTCGAGCTGGGGATGGCCCAGGAGGAGACGTTTCGCCTTCTCGATCCTGAGGTGGATCAGGTCCTGAGTCGGCGTGCTTCCCGTGGACCTGCGGTACAGCCGCAGCAGGTACGCGCTCTTGCATCCAAAGGCGGCGGCGAGGCGCTCGAGGGAATAGGGCTGCCGATAGTTCTCCCGGAGATAGAGGCCCACCGCCTTGACCAGGTCGTCTTCCCCGGCGCGGACGCCGTCTAGCCCGAACTCGGATTCGAGCTGCCCGGTGGAGTCGTCCAGCCTGATCCGGATACGCCGAAGCGTCGCCCTCAGGCTGTCTATGTCGACCGGCTTCAGGATGTACTCGTCCACTTCGAGCTCGATCGCGCGGCGGGCGTACTCGAATTCGCTGAACCCCGAGACGATGACGATCCGAAGGTCCGGATTGGTGCGGCGGATACGCTCCACGAGCTCCAGGCCGCCCAGCACCGGCATTTTGATGTCGGTTACGAGGAGGTCCGGCATGCGGCATTCGACCAGCTCGACGGCCTCTTCCCCGTCGGCCGCCGTCCCGACGCATTCGAAGTGCGGGTCGAGCTCGGCGATCTTGCGGGCGAGGTAGTCTCTCATCCTCTCCTCGTCCTCCGCGACCGCGAACGAGAAACGACGTTCGGCATTCGGCGAGTCAGGCATTCGGCTTCGCCCCCATGGCTACCTTCGCCCCGCCCCCGGGCAGATTGCCGATCTCGAAGATTACGCCTTCGCCGAACGCGAGCCTCAGCCTCTCGTATGAGTTGAGGATCCCCATGCCCGAGATCGACATGGGCGCAAGCCCCTCGCCCTTCCGCTTGCGGGCGATCCTCTCGGATATCCGCTCGAGAGTCGCCTCCGAGAAACCGGGACCGTTGTCGATGATCTGGATCGCCCACCCGACGCTCGAGACCTCCCCGCGGAGCTCGATGCGCCACGGAGGGCGAGTGGACGTGCCGTACTTGAAGCAGTTCTCGATGAAGGGCTGCACGAACAGGCGCGGCGCTACGATCTCCCTCATCGCCTCGGGAACGTCGATCACGTACTCGAGGCTGTCGCCGAACCTCGCGCGCATCGCGGCGAGGTAGCTCTCCGCGAACTGCAGCTCCGTCCCCAGCGTCGCGGTGGTCCCCTCGGACGAGGCGATGTAGCGGAGCACTTTCGTGAGGTTCATGATGAGGTCCTGGATCTGGGCCATGGAGCCTTCGTCGGCCATTATGGCTACGGTCTGGAGCATGTTGTGGAGGAAATGCGGGTTGAGCTGCGACTGCAGAGCTACGAGCTGCGCTTCCTTCTCGTGCTCGCGGAGCGAGACGGCCTCCTGGATCGACTCGCCCAGCTTCAGCCTCATGTCGCGGAACGCCAGGCGTAGCGAGTCGATCTCGCTGAGGTCCGACCCCGGCGTCCTTTCGGCCACCTCGTCCAGGTTGTGCAGCTCGAGGGCCTCGATCTCCGCGTGGAGCGCCTTGATGGGCACGGTGACGCGGCGGGCGATGAAGTAGGATGCCGCGAGCGAGCAAAAAATCGCCGAAAGGGTCAGGAGCGCGATCCACGCGGCGTACTGGGAGATGCTCGACGATAGTCCGGCCAAAGGCTCGCCGAAGACGAGCTTCCAGCCGGTGTCCCTCGAGACCGCGATCGCGTAGATCTGCGGGTCGCCCTTGCCCGGCAGGGAGCCGGTCGCGATAGGGCCGCCTTTGGACTTCGACGAGAGGCGCCGAAGGTCGGTGGCCTCGATGCGGCCGTCGTAGGGATAAAGCAGTCGTCCGGAGCCGTCGAGCACGAAGATCGCGGCATTGGGGCCGCTCATCATGTCCAATTCCTCGAATAGCGCGTCGCAGTACTGCTTCACTTCGATGATCCCCTGCGTGGACAGCAGAGGGTCCTGGAAGGTGCGCAGCAAGGATACGTAGAACTTGCCCTTCACCACGACCGAGGTCTCCTCCTGTAGCGGGTCCATGAGCGGCGGGAGGATCACTTGGTCCCCGTTCTTCCTCATCACTTCGGCGTACCACGGCTCGAGCCTCGCGTCCCGCTCGATGAGGCGGCTGTAGAACCCTGACCCGATCATCTCGCCCCGCAGGTCGAACACGTTCATCTGCGGAGCCGACTGGTTGGGGCCGAGGATCGTATCGCCGATCTCGATCAGGGCCTCCGTATTCTCTAGCTTGGCGATCCGCTCCCGGACCGTTCCCGGCGATCGCGGCAATGCCAGGTGCCTCGAATACAGGCTCCTGAACACCTGGGAGTAGATCAACGTGAGGCTGAGACGGTTCATCTCCGCCACATGCGCGTCCAGGTTGGCCATGACGGATTTCGAAAGAGAGGTGAGCGCGTCGGCGAAGCGCTCCCGCGCAACGGTCGAGGCGTAATCGTACACGACGAGGGAAAAGGCCAGGAGCACGCTGACGAGTAGGATGGAGACCCAGAGGAAGATGTTCCCGCGGACGGTCCGATAGCGCGCCACGCAGCGATGATACCATGGCGCGCCGAAAGCGAGGCTGGAATTTTGTCCATACTCCCGCGCAATCCGGTCCATTTACGGCATCTCGAGACTGCCACATAGTGAACCTTCACCATTTCCGTAAGGAGGAATCGAAGATGAAGAAGATTATCCTCGGTCTTGCTCTCGTGTCGCTGCTCGCGGTGACCTCGATCGCCGCCCAGACGCTCACGGTCTGGGACTTCAAGTACAGCGAAGTCAACGCCGGCGGCTCGCAGGCCCCGATGAAGGCGAACGACGCCGCCTTCGAGAAGGCGAATCCCGGTGTCACGGTCGTCCACGTCGCCCAGCCGACCGATGCCACGCAGTACTATCAAATAATCCAGAGCGCGGCTACGACCAACTCAGGCCCCGACGTCGCGATGTTCCATCCGGGCGCTCGCGTCGAGGGCTTCGCCGATGTCATCGTCGACCTCGATCCCTACATCAAGGACGTGAAGGGCCAGTTCACTTCCGCCAGCATCGAGATGTGCTCCCTGGGCGGCAAGCTCGGAGCGCCCGTGAAGGTGCTTCCGCTTACCATGCAAGGCTTCGGCATCTACTACAACAAGGCGTACTTCAAGAAGGCGGGCCTCAATCCGGAGAAGGCGCCCAAGTCCTCCGCCGACTTTCTCGCCGCCTGCGCTAAGCTCCTGGCCGCCGGCATCGTCCCGATAACGACGGGCCAGACCTATACCATCGACTTTTTCCTCCGCTGCCAGGCGGCCAATGCCTACGGCCCGAACGTCGCCGGCCTCTTCGACGGCTCCCAGAAGTTCGACAATGCGGTG
Source organism: uncultured Spirochaetota bacterium (assembly GCA_963828175.1). GTDB lineage: Bacteria > Spirochaetota > Spirochaetia > Treponematales > Rectinemataceae > UBA1306. The sequence goes on along the minus strand of CAWHFT010000052.1, from coordinate 4,755 downwards.
TTCAAGGAGAGCGCCGCCTTCGTAAAGACCCTCGTGGACAAGGGCTACATCGAGAAGGACGGCTTCTCCCGCCCTTACTTCATGGACGGCATCGATAAATTCGCGGCCGGCGGCGGCGCCATGTTCGTGGGCCTTCTCTCCGACGTCGGCAACTGGAAAGTCTTCTCCGACAAGCTCGGCGCCGCCAACGTGGGCTACTTCCCCGCGGTCAACTTCCCCGACACCAAGTACAAGGACCAGCAGGTTATGCAGGGCGCCGGCATCGGCTACGGCGTCATGAAGTGGTCCAAGAACCAGAAGCTTGCGGCCGCCTATGTCAAGTTCGTCACGACCGGAGAGGGCGCCAAGACCTACTCCTCGGCGACCGGCGCTCTTTCCCCGAACACTGCGGCCGCCGGCGGCGCCACGACCTACCCCGTCCTCAAGGTAATCCAGAACTACCTCAAGAACGGCCAGAAGGACTACATCCCGCTGGGCTACAACGGCTACGAGGACGACGCGAACAGGCTCTGCGACCGCGCCTTCGTCACCGGCGAGATCTCCATCGACGACTTCATTGCGCAGTATCAGAAGCTCATCACGAAATAAGCCTAGCTAGCGCGAGTTCGTTTATTCTTCGAGAGGACGGGGCCTTCGCGGCTTGAGGGCTGCGGCCCCGTCCTCTCGATCGTTTGGAGAGTGCGCATGCGTAATCGACGAGGTTTGGAGAGGGACGGCGCCGCCCCCTATATATTCTTGGCGCCGCTCCTCGTTCTGCTGGCGGCTTTCATGATCTATCCGGTCGTGATGAACGTCGTCACCAGCTTCACTGAGTGGAAGGGCTACGGCCCCTGGAAGTGGATCGGGTTGGCCAACTACAAGACCATGTTCGCCGACGGTCAGTTTTGGACCTCGATCCTAAACACCGGGCTGATGATCCTGTACATCCCCGTCAGCACGATCGTCACCCTCCTCATCGCGGCCTTCCTGCGCGAGGGCATCGGGGGATGGAAGGTCTATAGGGCGATCCTGTACATTCCGAACCTTCTCGGCTACGTGCTCATGGGCGTCATCTTCTCCGTCTACCTGCGCGACGACGGGGCGCTCAACATGCTCATCAGGGCGATCACCGGATCGACTGTCCACTTCCTGATCACTCCGGTCCTGGCCATCAACGCGGTCGGGTTCCTCCTCGTCGTCTTCCTGCACCTGGGCTTCGGCCTCATCTACTTCCTGGCCGCGATGAACGGCATCGACAAGGAGATTTACGAGGCCGCCCTCATCGACGGGGCGAACTTCTGGCGCACCCTGTTCAAGGTAACCATCCCGAGCGTCCGCTTTGCGGTCGAGTTTTGGGTGGTCTTCAACTTCATCGAAGTCTTCGCCCGCATGTTCTCTTTCATACATACCCTCACGCAAGGCGGGCCGGGCTACAGTACCTTCACCCTTGAGTACGGGATTTTCATCCAGGGCTTCTCGAAGTTCAAGGTCGGCTATTCCAGCGCGTGGTCGGTGGTCCTCTTCGTTTTCTGCGCCCTGATCTCCATCGCCCAGATCCGGCTCATGCAAAGGAGGGACAAGTGAAGAAAGCCTCGCCTTTCGGCGCGGCCACCGCCTTCGTGGTCCAGGCCTTCATGATCCTCCTCGTGGTCGTGTCGGTCTTGCCGCTTTACAACGTCGTCAGCGCCAGCCTCAAGTCCATCGACGAGTATCCGACGAATCCCATCCTGCTCCCCCAGGCGCCTACTCTGGGAAACTTCCAATACGCGGCATTCAGCGGGCACCTCCTACGGTTTACCGTGAACAGCCTGGTCCTCGTGCCCATTGGAGTCGTGCTGTACGTCGTCATCTGCGTCATGGCCGGCTACGCTTTCGGCAAGATGCGCTTCGCCTTCCGCCGGCCGATCTTTCTCCTCGTGCTCTTCATGTCGATCTTCCCGCAGCTACTCCTGGCCACGCAGGTGTCCAAGCTGATATCGATCATGCACCTGACGAATACGGGCCTGGGCGTTATCCTCTCCTGGATTTCCTATTTCGCTCCCTTCGGCACCTATATCATGACAACTTATTTCTCGGACATGCCCTACGAACTCGTCGAGGCGGCGCGCATCGACGGCGCCTCACAATACCGCATTCTGTTGAGGGTCATGGCGCCCATGGCCATTCCCATGGTGGCGACCATCTCGATCATCGGCTTTCAATCCATGTGGAACGAGCTGCCCTTCTCGATGCTCATCCTGCAGCAGGAATCTCTCCGGACTCTGACCGTCGGGATAGCCGTGCTGAGAGGAGAATACGGCCTGCGCGTGCCCATCCTGAGCGCCGCCTTGGTGATGGCGATGGTCGTCCCTATCGCCATATTCCTACTCTTCCAGCGCTACATAACGCTCGGAGTGACCGCGGGCGCGGTGAAGGGCTGAGGGTCCACTCATGCGAGGCAGGCATCCTACAAGAGCGATGCAAAATACTCGCGGTAGGCGAGCGCCCCGCGCTCGAGTTCCTCGGGCGGCAGGATGAGTCCCACCGTGAAAAAGGCCTCGCGCTCCATGTCGAAGAAGTAGCCGGGATGGGTCCACAGGCCCTTTTCGCGCAGGAGGCCGAGGGCGAGATCCTCCTCGGAGAGCAGGCGCGGCGATTCGACGAGGGCGGTCCATCCTCCCTCGCAACGGAGCACCCGATGCGGGGAGTCGTTGCCTTCGAGCAGGAAGCGAAGCCTGGCGAGGTTGGCGGCCGCGCGCTCTCGGCATGGTCGGGCGAAGCCTTCGGCCTCGTTCAAGAGCGAAGGCACCGCATTCATGATCGGCGTTCCCGCCGAAAGATAGGCGTCGGCAATGATCTCGAGCCTGCCCCGAGCCTCGTCGAGCAAGACCCGAGGCCCCGAACACGCGATCCAGCCGAGCTTGGCCTGCGGCATACCCAGCCGTTTTGAGAGTCCGTCGAGGACGAAGCAGAGGGCGCTCTCCTCGCCGACGAAGGAAACCGCCTCTGCCGCCACGGTCGTCCCGGAGATGAGCTCGAGGGGAAAGCCGAAGAAAACTTCGTCCGCGATGATCGCGCAGCCAAACTCCCTGCAGAGCCCCAGAATGGCGGTCCGCTCCTCGGCGCGGACGTACGAGCCGGTGGGGTTGTTCGGATTGATGAGAACGAGAGCGCGTACCCGCCCTTGTTCGAGCCCGGCACGCAGGGCATCGAGATCGATGCGCCACCCCAGGGGATGCGAATAGTCCAGCCGGTAGGGACGTGCCTCGACGGCTTCGAGGCCGGCCAGGTAATCGAAAAGAGGATAGCCGGGCTTGGGCACGAGGACGGCGTCGCCGGGATCGCAGAGCAGCTTGAAGAGCCACCCATAGGCTTCGGACGTCGAGGCGCAGAGAAATAGGTCCTCGACGCTCGGAGCCAGACGGTCCATCCGAGCGGCATAATCGTCTGCGAGGGCCTGCCGAGCGCGCGTCAGGCCCTTCGGGTCGGGTCTATAACTCAAATTTTCGGGGTCAAAAAGAGCGTAGAGGTTCGGTTGGGCAAAACCGACCCTCGTAGGATTGCTTTCAGAAAAATCCAGGATGGGGAGGCCTTCTTTTTCCCGCAAGAATCGAAGCGTCGAGAGTGAATTGTCGAGGGCGGGCCAGCTCAATCTTGAAGAGAATAGGCTATGCACTGGGCTACTATATTGAGGGCCGGCTTTTCCAACAAGCTTCGAGGAACATTGGAAAACTAAACGACCGAATATTCGTCATATTAACGCGCTCAGATATTGACCTTTTTTTGAACTTCTATTATTAATTGATCAGTCAATTATTATTAGGAGACACCAATGGCGAGGACCCGCGAGGCGGGCATGGAAGAGAGGATTCTCGATTCGGCCTTCGCAGTCTTCGGCGAGAGGGGCTTCGAGGCGACGACGCTGAAGGAAATCGCCAGCGGCGCAGGCATTTCGTCCGGCTCGGTGTATACCTATTTCCCCGACAAGGAAACGCTCTTCAGGGAAACCGTCAACCGCGGATGGGCCTCTTTTATAGAGGAAGTCGAGATCATCAGCCGCGGCGGTCTCTCCCGCGACGAGCGGGTCGACGTCCTCCTGGATCGCGGCTTCTCGTTCCTCGGGAGCGCCCTGCCCCTCATCCGAGGCATGCTTTTCGAGGCGAGCAAACAAAACCTGCTCAAGCCGAATGTCGACCGGCTGTGCCTGGCTATCGGCGAGCTGCTCAAGCCCGACGAGGGAAGCGCCCTCCGCGAGGCCTGGGACTCCTCCGTTTCGCAAAGGCTCCTCCTGACGCGGATACTGATCCTCGGTCTCATGAACTCGGCCGCCCTGCTCCCCGCGATTCCGCCCGCGACGGCCATCGACAGTCTCAAGGAAGCCATACGCACCCTCATGTTGGCGACGGGCATACTGCTTCGCGAGGCGAAGCCATGATGCCCGGCCGGAGAAGCTGGACGCGAGGGGCGGCCTTGGCGCTGCTGGCAGCGGTCTCCATCACGGCCATTCGAGCCGAGGATTCAGCCAGTGCCGTGGCGGCCGGTACGGCCGCCCTCGATATAGCCCGGGCCGAAGAGCTCGCGCGGAAGGCGTCGGACGATGTTCGGGCGAAAGAAGAAGCCGCGGCGGCCGCGCTGCGCGCCGTCGACTCCGCCCGGGCGAACTTGTTGCCGAAGCTGTCCGGAAGCGTATCAGGGGCGTACTATCCGCAAACTCCGGCTGGCGTGACCGTGCCGGCGGGGTCGTTGCCGACACTTCCCTTATGGGTTCCCGCAACGCCAAATCCGATTGAGCCATAT
>CAWHFT010000051.1:0-4439 GCA_963828175.1 uncultured Spirochaetota bacterium | reverse complement strand
GTTATGTAGCCTTGACCCAGTTTACGTATTGCTATGCCTTGCCGATGGAAAAGCCCGAGCCCATGACGAGGTCCAAGGAATTCGCGCGGAAATCCGCCGCGTAGTAGCCGAATAAAGGGAAGAGGGCCGCCGCCTTGACGTTTCCGAAATTCCCTGCGGGGAGGGCCATGCCGGAGCTGTCCATGGCATCGTACGATACTCCGGCCATGAGCTCATCCGCGCCGGCCGCGCCGATGAGGGCGGGATTGTCCTCGAGGTGCCAAAGCCCCTGGTCATCGGCCAAGAAACGCAGGGAGTCGGAGGGGTTAGCGAAGAGGCCGGAAACCAGCACCGAGGCGATAACCGATAGGAACAGGATTTTCTTCATGACGGCTCCTACTATACGGATTTTAAGCACTTCCCACTTGCCGAGCCAGTGGCGCCGAGGCTATTGTAGCAACTAATATGGATAAGTTGATAATCAAAGGCGCCCGCGAACACAATTTCAAAGAACATCGACCTCGAGCTTCCCCGCGACAAGCTGATAGTCATCTCCGGGCTCTCCGGCTCCGGCAAGAGCTCGCTCGCCTTCGACACGATATTCGCGGAAGGGCAGCGGCGCTACGTGGAATCGCTGTCGGCCTATGCCCGCCAGTTCCTCGGGCGGATGGACAAGCCCGACGTGGACTATATCGAGGGACTCTCGCCCGCCATCTCCATCGAGCAGAAGACCACGCACCGCAACCCGCGCTCGACCGTGGGGACGGTGACGGAGATCTACGACTACTACCGCCTCCTTTACGCGAGGATCGGCATCCCTCACTGTCCCAAGTGCGGCCGCGTGATCCGCGAACAGAGCGTCGACCAGATACTCGATACCATCCTCTCCTGGCCCGAGGGCACGAAGCTGCAGATCCTCGCCCCGATCATTCGGGCGCAGAAAGGCGAGCACAAGAAAGTGCTCGAGGACGCCGCCAAGCAAGGCTTCGTGCGCGCGCGCGTGGATGGCGAGATGCGGGAACTGGCGGCCGAGTCGGCGACCGAGTACAAGCTGGAAAAGCAGAAGAAGCACAGCATCGAGATCGTCGTGGACCGCCTCAAGCTGAGCGACGAGGCCCGCAAGCGCCTCGCCGAGTCGGTGGAGACTGCCCTGGAGATCGCCGAAGGCACGGTGATCGCGCTCCGCGAACCGATCGGCGCTGCGGGGAACGCCGGGGCGGGGGGACGAGGGCCATCGGGCGCCGGGGCGCCCGTCGCTTATATCGAGGAGTTCTTCTCGCAGAAAGGCGCCTGTCCCGAGTGCGGAATCTCCCTGCCCGAGATGGAGCCCAGGCTCTTCTCCTTCAACGCGCCGCAGGGAGCTTGTCCCGTATGCTCCGGCCTGGGCCAAAAGCTCGAGTTCGATCCCGATCTCGTGATTCCCGACGGCTCGCTTTCCTTCAACGAGGGAGGCTGCATTCCCTACAACCCCAACGCGGCCTGGAACCGCAGCCGCTTCGAGGCCCTGGCCAAGCATTTCAAGTTCAGCCTCGAAACGGCCTTCGACGAGCTGCCCAAAAAGGTCCTCGACGCCATCCTGTACGGGACCGACGAGGCGGTGAAGGTCAAGTACGAGAACCGGGAGGGCACCGGTCGCTTCGAGTACGAGTCCCGGTTCCCTGGCATCCTCGCCGACCTCAAGCGGCGCTACCTCGAGACGCAGAGCGAGGGCATAAAGCAATGGCTCGAGCGCTTCATGAGCGAGAAGCCCTGCGACGCGTGCGGCGGCAAGCGCCTCCGGCCCGAGGCCCTCGCGGTAACGGTAGGCGGCATCGGCATCAACGACCTCTCCTCGAAATCGGTCGAGGAAACCCTCGCTTTCATCTCCGCGCTCGCGTTGAGCGACACCGAGCGGCAGATCGCCAAGCAGATCCTGAAGGAGATCAGCGCCCGCCTCACCTTCATGCGCAACGTAGGCCTCGAGTACCTGACCCTCGAGCGGAAGGCGGCGACGCTCTCTGGCGGCGAGGCCCAGCGGATCCGCCTGGCCACTCAGATCGGGGCCTCGCTCGTCGGCGTCCTGTACATCCTCGACGAGCCATCGATCGGGCTGCACCAGCGCGACAACCAGCGCCTCATCGACACGCTCACGTTCCTGCGGGACATCGGCAACACGCTGATCGTCGTCGAGCACGACGAGCAGACGTTGCGCACCGCCGACTGGATCGTCGATCTCGGCCCGGGCGCGGGGGCCCACGGAGGCCACGTGGTCGCCCAAGGCCGGCCCGAGGACGTGATGAAGAACAGGAAGAGCGTCACAGGCCAATACCTCTCCGGCGCCCTCACGATCCCGATCCCCGCCGATCGCAGGAAGGGGAATGGGGGCAGCATCGTCATCCGCGGCTGCCGCGAGCACAACCTCAAGGGCATCGATATCGAGCTCCCGTTGGGACTGTTCGCCTGCATCACCGGCGTCTCGGGATCGGGCAAGTCGACGTTGCTCACCGACCTCCTCTATCCCGTGATCTCGAACGAGGTGATGGAGCACCGCCTGGCCCACCGGCGACTACGACGAGATCGTGGGACTCGAGAACATCGACAAGATCATCAACATCGACCAGAGCCCCATCGGCCGCACGCCCCGGTCCAACCCCGCGACCTACGTCGGGGTCTTCTCCGCCATCCGCGACCTGTTCGCCTCGCTGCCGGAATCGAAGGCGCGCGGGTGGAAGCCGGGGCGGTTCTCCTTCAACGTGAGGGGCGGGCGCTGCGAGAACTGCCAGGGCGACGGCACGATCAAGATCGAGATGAACTTCCTGCCCGACGTCTACATCACCTGCGACGTGTGCCACGGCCACCGCTTCAATTCCGACACCCTCGACGTCCGGTACAAGGGCAAGAACATCTCCGAGGTCCTCGACATGACCATCGAGGAGGCGAGCGACTTCTTCGTGCACATTCCGCAGATTCTCGCACAAGATGAACACCCTCCTGTCGGTGGGCCTGGGGTACATCAAGCTCGGCCAATCCGCCCTCACGCTGTCCGGAGGCGAGGCCCAGCGCGTAAAGCTGGCCTTCGAGCTGTCTAAGCGCAGCACGGGGAGGACCCTGTACTTCATGGACGAGCCAACGACCGGGCTCCATTTCGCCGACGTCAAGCAACTCATGGAGGTGATCCAGCGCCTCGTCGACGCCGGCAACAGCGTCGTGATGATCGAGCACAACCTCGACGTCATAAAGCAGGCCGATTGGATCATCGACCTCGGGCCGGAGGGCGGCAACCGCGGCGGCGAGATCATCGCTGCGGGCACGCCGGAAAAGATGGTAAAGGTCAAGGCTTCCTATACCGGCAAGTATTTGAAGAGCGTTCTCGCGTAAAGCCGTGAATTGACGCGGAAGACCTTTCGACCGCTACGGTAAGGAAGTGGTACCCCGCTTTACCAGCGCTCCTTCATGATTTCCTCTCTTTTGTATTTGTATTCCTCTTCCGTGATGAGCCGATCTTCCCTTAGTTTTTCAAGCTTTCTGATACGTGTCTCGAAATCGCCACCTGGGGACGGGTCGTCCTCGGTGGCATTGCTCTCAATATCGAAGACGATTCCAGACGATGGTCGCTTGCTCATGAGGATATGAATTCCGTATGCGACGAAGGCGAGACATGCAAGCACCCAGATGATTCCAAAAATGGTTACAAATGGTTTTGCTTCCCCTTCGGCCGCGCTGAACGGGACAAGGCTGAACAAGAGGAATACCGATCCGTCCCGAAAGTTTTGTGGGTCGCGGCCGGATGAGCGTGGTTCTATCGGTTGTTCGTTTGGGTGCAGCCATCATCTCAGCGATGAACCAGATACGCCGCATGGCCAACCTCCAAATGTCGACGAAAGCAGATGGCCTGGACAGGTGACTCGTCTCCGCAATTGTTGCGCGAGGAGACGCAAAGCGGAAGGAGAAGGGAACCGGCAAAACTCATGCATCTTTACTAGGGTGGCGAGGCCGTATACTATTCCCGCAAATGCCGCTGCGCCGGGCGATAGCCACAACTCTGTTCGTCTTCGCCCTTTGCCTAGTCGAGGCCAGCCAGCTCGCGGCGGAGGTCGATCCCTCGTCGTGGCCGGCAGCCACGGCCGCTCCGCCCGCCGCGACAACGCCGAAAGCGGCCGCTTCTGTCGAGCAGAAGCTTCCGAGCGTTCAGCTCGATGCCCTCGTCGTCGAGATATCCACCGCCAGCTATTACGAGCTCGCCGCCCGCGCCCGCGAGTTGGGCCTGCCCGATTCAGGCGGAGCGGAGGAGCTGCGGGCGGCCCTCGAGAAATATTACGATCTCCAGCCGCCGGCATCTCCCAAGAAGGGAAGGATCGTCACGATCGAGAGGGCCGCTCAGGCCAGCTACGCGAAAGTCGAGCAGGAGGAAGGCGGCATCGTCCAGGCGACGGGCGGCGTGATCCTGACGCTCGTCGAGACCAACGGAGACACCCACCGCA
>CAWHFT010000050.1:0-7899 GCA_963828175.1 uncultured Spirochaetota bacterium | reverse complement strand
GGGAATAAAGAAGGCGGACGACCCGCTCGCCGGCTCTGCCGGCGCCGGTTCAGCCGGTGGCGGCTCGCCAGCGATCGGCGCTCCCGCGATCGGTGCGTCCGACGCTGCCGGCGGCGCGGGACCGGCCGGTGGCCCAGGGCCGACCGGCTCGCCCTCCGACAGCCGCGAGAAATTCCGCGCCCTGCTTCGCGCGGGCAAGCTCGACGCCCGCGAGGTGGAGATCTCCGTCCAGGGCTCGAGCCCCGCCATCGAAATCTTCTCCGGCAATCAGATGGAGGAGATGGAAGTGGCGCTCGGCGGGCTCTCGGGGCTCTTCGGCGGCAAACGCAAGAAGAAGGCAGTCTCGGTGGCCGAGGCGCGCCGTGTCCTCGCGGCCGAGGAGCTCGACAAGCTCGTCGACCCCGAAAGGGCGGCCGAGGAGGCGCGGCGGCGGGTCCAGGAGACGGGCATAGTCTTCATCGACGAGATCGACAAGATAGCCAATCGCGAGGGGCGCAGCTCGGGTGGAGTCGACGTCTCGCGCGAGGGCGTCCAGCGCGACATACTGCCGATCGTCGAGGGCTCGACCGTCAACACCAAGTGGGGAACGGTCGACACCACGCACATCCTATTCATAGCCGCGGGCGCCTTCAACGTCGCGAAGCCGCAGGATCTCATACCGGAGCTCCAGGGCCGATTCCCCATCCGCGTCGAGCTCGAGGCCCTCTCGGCCAAGGACTTCGAGCGGATCCTCACCGAGCCAAAGGGCGCCCTGACCAAGCAGTATACGCAGCTTCTCTCATCGGAAGGCGTCGAGCTCGTGTTCGATGAGCCCGCAGTCTCGCGGATAGCCGAGATAGCCGCCGCTGCCAACGCGAGGACAGAGAACATCGGGGCCCGGCGGCTGACGACGGTGATGGAGCGCCTGCTCGAGGAGCTGTCCTTCGAGGCGCCGTCGATGGCCGGCGTCAAGGTCAACGTCGACGTCGCCTACGTGGACTCGCGGTTCAAGGACTTCGCCGAGAGACAGGATTTGAGCAGGTACATATTGTAGAAGTCGGTTTTCACTAAGGCCGAAAAGGCCTAAAACCGATAGGTAAAAGGAAGAGGTTTTTGCGAGGCTGGAGGAGACGGAATGTTCGAGAATAGCACGTTCGGGAAGACGGTCGACATCCTCCATCGCGGCATGGACGTAGCCGTACTCAGGCGCCAGGTGATATCCGACAACATCGCCAACGCCGACGTTCCGAATTTCAAGCGTTCCACGATCAACTTCGAGGCCTCCTTGAAAAAGGCCATCGAATCCGAGAAGGCCGAGCCCGTACTCGCCATGGCGACGACCGATCCGAGGCACATCGCGAGCTTCGCGCCTTCCGACTACCGGACCGTCGAGCCCCGCCGGGTGCTGGACTACCTCACGACCTCGAAGAACAATGGCAACAACGTGGACGCCGAGCAGGAGATGATGGACAGCCTGACCAACCAGCTGTCCTACACCCTCCAGGCGCAGGCGATCAATTACGAATACAACCAGGTCAACCTGGTGCTGCGCGGCTAACGCCGCGACGGCTAGGGGAACGGGAGATAGGGCATGGGACTATTCACGTCGATCGACATCGCCGCCTCCGGACTGGCGGCCGAGCGCCTCCGCAGCGACGTCATAGCCGACAATATCGCCAACGCGAGCACGACGCGCACGCCCGAGGGCGGCCCCTTCAAGCGCAGCCGCGTAATCCTGCGGCCGATGAACGCGCAGCCCTACTTCCGCCTGCCTTTCCAGCCCGAGTCCCTGGACAACGGCGCCGGTTTAGGAGTTCGCGTCTCTAGCATCGAGAAGGACGACGCGCCGCCCAGGCTCGTCTACGACCCGACCCACCCCGACGCCATCAAGACCGGCCCCAAAGCCGGTTACGTCGAGATGCCCAACGTCAATATCGTCACAGAGATGGTCGATCTCATAGCCGCCTCGCGCGCCTACGAGGCGAACTCGACCATGGCCAACGGATCGAAGGCCATGTTCATGAAGGCCCTCGAGATCGGGAGGTAATGAATGGCGCTCAACATCGGCTCGATTAGCTCTGTCCTGACCTCGAACAACGCTGCGCAGCTCGCCGAGCTTGCGCGCACCAACGCCTTGCACTACACTGCGGACGGCTTGCTCGGCGGCGGCGCCGAAACGCAGGACGGATCCGCGGATCCGCTCGGGGGTCTTTCGGATAACGCGCTTTCGGTCGGCGGCCTTCGAGGAGCGTCACATGCGTCCGCCGCCGAGGGCGCCGCGAAACCCGCCTCCTTCGAGCAGGCGCTGCTCAAGGCGATGGACGGGGTGAGCGGTTCGCAGAACAAGAGCGACGACCTCCTCCAGAAAATGGTCGCCGACCCGAATTCCGTCGACGCCCAGGATGTGACCATCGCCATGGCTGAGGCCAACATGTCGCTCAATTTGGCCAAGACGATAATGTCTCGGATAGTGACCGCATGGAAGGACGTGATCAATACGCGCTGATAAAGCGTAGCTCGCCGGCTGCTTCCTTGGGGAAGGGGGCCTTCGGCGTTTGGTAAATGCGGGTCTTCGAGCTCGCGCTGGGGGGGGACATGAACGATTTTTTCAAGAGGATCTTCGACCAGGCCAAGGCCCTGTGGGCCAAGTGGACCCTGGTCCAAAAGCTCATCCTGGCTGGTGTTATCCTGGCGGCGATCATCGCCGTGGTCGTCCTCGTCAGGGTCTCGGCCGCGCCCACCATGGTCAAGCTCCTCGGTACGCCGATCAAGACCGAAGAAGAGCTCAGGCTCATCACCAGCAAGCTGGACACCGAGGGCATTCCGTACACGGTCGGCGAGAGCAATCAACTGTACGTCAGGGACCAGAAGACGGCCCTGCGCGCCAAGGGCATACTCATCCGCGACGACCTCATACCGAAGGGTACGGATCCCTGGGCCATCTTCGACGTTCAGAGCTGGACGATCACCGACTTCGAGCGCAACGTCAACCTCCGCCGCGCCATCATCGGGCAGGTGACGCAGCAGATCGAGGCTCTCGACGACGTGGACAAGGCGAGCGTCACGGTCGTGATGCCGGACAAGCAGCTCTTCCAGGCTGACCAGAAACCGGTGACGGCGAGCGTCATCATCTTCCCCAAACCGGGCTCCGACCTCGTCCAGAATCGGAAAAAGGTCGAGGGAATCCAGAAAATCCTTAAATTCGCCGTCGAGGGGCTGTCCGACGAGAATATCGTCATCACCGACCAGAACGGCATCGTGCTGAATGATTTCGTCAACCTCGCCGACTTCGACCGCCTCCAGCAGACGAAGAACGAGCAGAAGCTGATCCAGGAACTCGAGGGGCAGTATCGCGCGAAGGTCCTCCAGGCCCTCCAGCAGATCTACGGCGCGGACCGCGTGCGCGACCTCAATATCAAGATCGACATGGACATGTCCAAGAAGAACGTCAAGACCGAGGAGTTCTTTCCCGTCACGATCAAGGCGCGGACCCCCGGCTCGCCATACGACGACTCGGTCATCCAGCCGTCCGTCACGAGATCCAAGACCGAGACGACAACCGACTGGACGGGTACTGGCTTCAATCCAGAAGGTCCGGCAGGCACCGAGGGGCAGACGGCTCCGGCCTACAAGGACCTGCAGAACATGCAGGGCAAGATGACCCAGCACTCGATAGTGCAGAACGAGGAGATCAACAAGCGGAACATCGACGAGGTGAGCTCGCCCACGATCCAGAGGGTGACGGTCTCGGTCAATATCGACGGGGTCTGGCGCTGGAAATACGACGACAAGGGCCGCCTCAAGATGCTGCCGCAGGGCGGCGTCGACCGCGAGTACGTGCCGATTCCGGCCGACGACGTCAAGAAGGCGCAGACGCTCATCCAGGACGCGATCGGTTTCAATCAGGACCGCGGGGACTCGGTGACGGTGCAGAACATCGCCTTCGACCGGAGCGCTCAGTTCAAGGCCGAGGACTCGGACTACCTGCGGAACATTCAGGTCCGGCAGGTCGTTCTCTACTCGCTCATTGGCCTCGCGATCCTCATGATCGCCTTCATCGTCTTCCGTGTGGTGTCGCGCGAGCTCGAGAGGCGCCGCAGGATCTCGGAGGAGAAGCGCGCGATCGAGCAGAGCATGCTCCGCGAGAACGCGATACGCCAGGCCGAGGAGCAGAACATCGAGGTGTCGATGTCCGTCGAGGAGCGCAAGCGCCTCGAGCTGCAGGAGCACGCGATCAACATGGCTAAGGAGCATCCTGAGGACGTTGCGCAGCTCATCCGCACTTGGCTGCGGGAGGAATAGCGGATGGCGCAGCAAGCCCAAGCCCAAGCCCGCGGCCGAGGGCCCGCGGCCTCCACTACTCAAGGCGGCCGCTCGGAGACGGCCCCCAAGCGGCCCAAGAACGTCAAGGACATGGCGGGTCGTCAGAAGGCCGCCGTCTTCCTCGTCGCCCTCGGGTCGGACATCTCGTCGGAGATCTTCAAGCACCTGCGCGAGGACGAGATAGAGACGCTCACCTTCGAGATCGCGCGTCTGGACTCCGTCGAGGCCGAACAGAAGGACCAGGTCCTCACCGAGTTCCAAGAGCTGATGATGGCCTCGGACTTCATCTCCTCGGGCGGCATCGACTACGCGCGCGAGCTCCTCGAGAAGTCGTTGGGCTCGCAGCGCGCGATCGACATCATCAACCGCCTCACCTCGAGCTTGCAGGTGCGGCCATTCGACTTCATCAGGCGCACCGACCCGGCCCACCTCCTCAACTTCATCCAGACCGAGCACCCGCAGACCATATCGCTGATCCTCGCCTACCTCGAGCCGAACAAAGCGGCCTACATCCTGCAGAAGCTGCCGCACGACGTGCAGTCGGACGTCGCCAAGCGCATCGCGACGATGGACCGCACTATGCCGGAAGTCTTGCGCGAGGTCGAGCGGGTCCTCGAGAAGAAGCTCTCGACTCTGTCGAGCGAGGACTTCACCGCGGCGGGCGGCGTCGACTCGATCGTCGGCATCCTGAACCTCGTCGACCGCACGTCGGAGAAGGGCATCATCGAGGCGCTCGAGGAGGACAGCCCCGAGCTCGCCGAGGACATCAAGAAGAAGATGTTCGTGTTCGAGGACGTCGTTCTGCTCGACGACCGCTCCATCCAGAAGGTGCTGCGCGAGGTCGACGGCCAGGAGATCGCGAAGGCGCTCAAGGGCGTGGACAGCGAGGTGCAGGAGAAGATCTTCAAGAACATGTCCAAGCGCGCGGCGACCATGCTCAAGGAAGACATGGAGTTCATGGGCCCGGTCCGCATCAAGGACGTCGAGGAAGCCCAGCAGAAGATCGTGTCCATCATCCGCCACCTCGAGGAGACCGGCGAGATCATCATCTCCCGCGGCGAAGGCGACGAGCTTGTGCAATAATAAGGCGAGTCGCCCTCGCCATTCAGGGCAGAACGCCGAAGGCGTTCTGCGAGGCGAGCGAAGCTCGCCGGGGACGAGCTTGTTCAGTAATAAGGAATGGCGCCATGGCTAAAACAGTATTCCGGCCTTTCGAGTTCGTCTCATTGCAATCGACGATGGTCCTCAAGCACGAGGGCCAAGAAGGGTCGCAGGCCGCCCAATCCGTGGAAGCGCTTCCGGAAATGCCGGAATACTCAGGGCCCACCGCCGACGATCTGCGGCGCGAGGCGGAGGCGTTCAAGGCCCAGTGGGACAAGGAAAAGGACGCGCTCGTCGCCTCGGCCAAGGCCGAGGCGGAGCGAATTGTCGGGGAAGCAGAGAGCGCCGCCTTCGAGGAGGTCCGGCGCAAGACCAACAGGCTCAGAAGCTCAGGCAAGAGGCGGAGGAAGAGGCGACGAGGATAGTCGGGGAGGCTGAGAAGCGGGTGGCCGAGCTGCAGTCCACCGCCGAGTCTCGACTCGACTCGGCCGAGCGCGAGGCCGCCAAGAAGGGCCGGGAGGAAGGCCGCGAGGAAGGCTATAAAGAGGGAGTCGCCGAGGCGGAACGTCTCGTGGGGCGGCTCCACACCATCCTCGACCGGGCGATGGACAAGCGGGCCGAAATCCTATCGGAGACCGAGGCGCAAGTCATCGAGCTCGTCCTTCTCGTCGCCAGGAAGGTCGTGAAGGTGATCTCCGAGAACCAGAAGAGCGTCGTAATCCAGAACATCACCCAGGCGCTTCGCAAGCTCAAGACCAAGAGCGACGTGATCGTGGGTCAACCTCGCGGACCTCCAGCTCGCGACCGAGCACGTCAAGGATTTCGTGCAGATGACCGAAAACGCCAAGAAGATGCAGATCGTCGAGGATTCGACGGTCGACCGCGGCGGCTGCGTGATCGAGACCGACTTCGGCGAGATCGACGCGCGCATCTGAGCCAGCTCTCCGAACTCGAGGAGCGGATCCTCGACGTCGCGCCCATCAAGGCTCGCGGAAAGGTGCAGGGCTGACATGGAAGGGCTCGCGAAATACCTGAGCGCTGTCGAGAGGACCGACCCGATCAAATACGTCGGAAAGGTCACGAAGGTCCTCGGGCTCCTCGTCGAGAGCCGCGGTCCACAGGCGGTGATCGGCGAGGTCTGCCAGATTCTTGTGCCCCGACTCGGCAAGGCCGCCTACGCGGAAGTTGTCGGGCTGCGCGAGGACGCGGTCCAGCTGATGTCCTACGAGGGTCTCGAGGGTATAGAAGTGGGCTGCCAAGTCGTCGCCACGGGCGAACTCCTCCAGGTGCCGGTCTCGGACCGTCTCCTCGGACGGGTGCTCGACAGCATGGGCAGGCCCCAGGACGGCAAGGGCGACATATCGTCGGACACCTACTATCCCGCGGTAGCCCGGCCGCCCGACGCCCTCTCG
Source organism: uncultured Spirochaetota bacterium (assembly GCA_963828175.1). Classification (GTDB taxonomy): domain Bacteria; phylum Spirochaetota; class Spirochaetia; order Treponematales; family Rectinemataceae; genus UBA1306. Next base: position 1,084 of record CAWHFT010000050.1, on the reverse strand, counting down.
AGAAAACGGATCACTCGCCGCGTGGTCACGGGCGTGCGCTCCATCGACGGCCTCATCCCCCTCGGCCGAGGCCAGCGGATCGGCATCTTTGCCGGCTCGGGCGTGGGCAAGTCCACCGTGATGGGCATGGTGGCGAGGAACACCGACGCCGACGTCAACGTGATAGCGTTGATAGGCGAGCGCGGTCGCGAGGTGCGGGAATTCATCGAGAACGACCTCGGGGAGGAAGGGCTCAGGCGCTCGGTCGTCATCGTCTCCACGTCGGATACTCCGCCCCTGTCGAGGCTGCGCGGCGCCTATGTCGCGGCCGCCGTCGCCGAGTATTTCCGCGACCAGGGCAAGGACGTGATGCTCCTCTTCGACTCAGTCACCCGATTCGCTCGCGCACACGCCGCTCCGAATTGTTCGCTTCCTGCCATCGTCGTTCCATCTATTCTCGCTCGTCGCGCAGCGCCCTGCTTACGCAAAACCACTAAACTAGACTCATGCCCGGCTCCGGCCTCATTCTCGGCATCGAAACCTCCTGCGACGAAACGGCCGCGGCGGTCGTCGAGCGCGGAGCGCGAACTCTTTCGTCCGTCGTTGCCTCGCAGATCTCGACCCACGCGCTCTACGGCGGCGTCGTGCCCGAGCTCGCCAGCCGCGAGCACCTTCGCGCCATCGTTCCCGTTGTCCGCGCCGCGCTTGCTGAAGCCCACATTAACCTCGCCGATCTCGATGCCATTGCCGTCACTTCGGGCCCTGGCCTCGCTGGTGCATTGCTCGTCGGCATCACCTACGCCAAAGCCCTCGCTTTCGCCAACAACCTTCCCCTCATCGCCGTTAATCATCTCGAAGGCCACATTCACGCGGTCCTCCTTCAGGAACGCGAGGCTGCACCGTCCGCATCCGCCTCGCCGGATGCACAGGCCCTCGCCCTCGTCGTCTCCGGCGGTCACACGCACCTCTTTCTCGCGCAGCCCGCCAACGGCACATGGTCCTACAAGCTCATCGGCCGCACTGTTGACGACGCCGCAGGCGAAGCCTTCGACAAGGTCGCCAAACTCCTCGGCCTCGGTTATCCAGGTGGTCCCTGGATCGACGC
>CAWHFT010000049.1:0-6246 GCA_963828175.1 uncultured Spirochaetota bacterium | reverse complement strand
CCAGATAACCCTCCAAGAGAGCCGGAACGAGGATACGCACACCATTACCTATGTCGTGAATATAGTCGAGCAGGACAGGGCGCACATCGAGAGCATATCGTTCAAGGGCAACAAGAAGACAAAGGATTTCGTGCTCTATCGCGAGCTGCCGCTCGAAGTCGGGGACATCTTCTCCAAAGCCAAGATTATGGAGGGCTTGCGCAACCTTTACAACCTGCAGTACTTCTCCGCGATCGATCCCCAGATGTTCCCCGGCTCGGCCGAGAACCTAATGGATCTCGTCGTGTCGGTGGAGGAGCAGAGTACCGCGGACATCCAGTTCGGGATCACGTTGAGCGGCCTCGGCGGAGACCCCAACGCCTTCCCGCTCTCGGGTCTTATTAAATGGGACGACCGCAACTTCTTGGGGAACGGCGTCGACCTCTCGATAGAGGCCAACGGGTCTCCGACCTCCCAGGTTCTCACCTTCGGCTATACCGACGGATTCTTCTTTGGCAACCGCTTCTCCGGTGGGGTCAACCTCGCCTTCTCCCACAGGATCCTAACCACCGGCCAGGACAGCATCCCGCCTTTCTTCAACGACGGCGTGCCCGATCCCTATACCACGCCGATCAGCGGTGGTTATTCCATCAGCTCGATTCCGGCCGCCTACCTGATGCCATATGAAGATTGGGAGATAGCCCTCAGCTTCTCCTCGGGTTACCAAACTCGAACGCCGATCGGCGACCTCGGCCTGGGCGGAGCCGTCTCATTCGGCATCGGCGATCAGACGTACGACGCGAGCAGCTACCGACCGGCTTCGGCCATTCTTCGCGAGTTCAACGGCCAATGGCGGCTCGGCAACAAGGTCATCGGGCGTGTGTACGTCAACGACCTGGACTTGTCCTACAACCCGAGCGGCGGCTATTACGCGAGCGAGCGGCTGACGTGGGCGGGGCTCCTGCCCGATCCCCTGGAGTCGCAGCAATACTTAAAGACCGAGAGCAGGCTCGAGGCCTACGTCACGCTCTTCAATATCCCGGTCTTCGAGAAGTGGAACTTGAAATGGGTTCTTGGAGCCCACTCGAGCTTCTCCACGATTGATCCCCGTCCAGGCGCCCCGCTCGAGGTGACGAACGACTGGCTCTACCTGGATGGCGTATTCAACGCGCGCGGCTGGAACGTCCTGTACGGGCTCGAAGGCATCAGGATGTGGGAAAACTGGGTGGAGCTCAGGATGCCCATCTTCGAGCAATTCCTCTGGATCGACGGCTTCTTCGACGCGGCGGCGCTGCAGACCCAGGGCGGCATGGTGGATATGAGCGCGTCGACACCCATATCCGATGGCGGAACTTTCGCGAACCTCGGATGGAAAAATATCGCGATGAGCTTCGGGTTCGGGCCACGCTTCGCGATCCAGCAGTTTCCATTTAGATTCTATCTCGCCGAGCGCTTCGTCTTCGACGGTTCGCAGATTCTTTGGAAGACGGTCCAATGGCCGGACCTCGTGATCAGCATCACTCAGCCTTTGAATTAGCCGGAGGAAATGCGATGCAAGCAAAGGGAATAGCCGCGCCGATCGGGCTGCTCGTCCTCGCTCTGGCCTTCGCGCCGGCCGCGGCGTCGGCCCAGCAGATTACGAGGATAGCCGTAGTCGATCTTTCGAAAGTCATATCGGCCTATTCCAAGGACGCGCAAGCCGTCAAGGATTTCGAGAAGAAAAAATCGCAGATCCAAACCGATATCGACGCGATGAGCGCCGATATCATGAAACTGATGACTCAGAAGGCCGACGCGGACAAGGCCGGCGACAAGGCGACATCGCTCAAGCTCAGGGACGACATCGACAAGAAGACCAAGAGCCTGACTGACTTCGTGAGCGCCAAGCAGGTGGAGCTCGACGATCAGGCGAAGAAGCTGGCGACGACCGACGCATTCTCGCAGGATCTATACAAGCAAATACAGAACGTGGCCGAGACCGAGGGCTATTCGCTCGTCATCAATTTGAAGTCCAGCGATACGGTGATGAACTCGATCCTCTGGTACAGCCCTACTATTGATATCACGGCCGACGTGATTCAGGCCCTCACCGGCAAGACTCAATAGAGAACGGCCTTTTCGCGAAATAGTCCTGCAGAGAAGAACGAGCGTTCTAAGTGTCTTTCTTTTCCTCGGCGTCTGCCGCTTTTTTGAGGATGTTCGTGAGGGTGTCGAAGCGCTTGCGGTTATCGTCGCTGAGACTGGAGAGCTCCGCATGGGCGTCCAGGAGGAAGCGAGCGCTCGTCCGCGCTTCGCCCGATAGTCGGGCGAGATCCTCGGGGAAGGTCGCCTTGCTATCGGTGAGTTCCACCATGCCGAGCACGCCGATAGTCCGTAGGAGGCTCTTACAAGGCTCGTTCACCCCGATGAGTACGATGGTGCTGGAGGTGCCCCGCGACTTTCCGGCGAGCCTCGAGAAGCGCTTCTGCGCCCCGACGATGAGCCCGAGGAAAGTCGAGTCCATGTACTCGCAGTCGGAGAGGTCGAGGTAGACCGCCTTTACCGGGGGATCGGCGTCGAGCCTCTCGAAGAGGGCCGCCTTGAGGGGCGGACAAACGAGGGCTGTTACGTGGCCCGTCGCCCGAGCGTAGATCGTAGCGTCCTCCGATTTGTAGAAAACCGCCTCTTCCACCGATCCTCCCGCGCGCGGTCGGCGCGCGGCCCGCGCGCCTCTCCTTGAAGAGTACCTTTTTCACGGCTATAATGCAACGCCATGGCCGAGCGGACACTCCTGATGGACCAATACCGCGAGATCAAGTCGCGGCATCGGGACTCGGTCCTTTTCTTCCGGCTCGGGGACTTCTACGAAATGTTTTTCGAAGACGCCATCGAGGCGAGTTCTCTCCTCGACCTGACGCTTACGCAGCGGCAAGGCGAGCCCATGTGCGGCATTCCCTATCACGCAGCCAAATCATATATCGCGCGCCTGCTCAAGCACGGCAAGAAGATAGCTATCTGCGAGCAGCTCACCGAGCCGGGAACCGGGAAAGGCATAGTCGAGCGGGATGTCATCGAAGTGGTTACTCCAGGAACCACCGTCGATGAGGATTTCCTCGAGCAGGGCGCGAACAACTACCTCGTCGCTGCCTGTCGCGCTGCGCGAAGCACGGTTGCCGATCGTCGCTCGGCGCCTGAGCTCCGCTCAGGAAGGCTCTGCATCGCCTACCTCGACGCTTCGACGGGGGAATTCCGGGCCTTTTCGCGTCCCGAGGAAAACTCGATCGGCCAGGCCCAGGCCCTCCGCGCCGAGCTGTATCGGCTATCTCCGCGCGAGATGCTCGTCCAGCAGTCGCTCCTCGAGGACAAGGCCATCGCCGAGGCGATCGGCGAGATCGAGGGCCTCGTCGTGGGACGGTACCCCGACTGGAGCTTCGACCCCGATTCCTCGGCGCGGGACTTGGCCAGGCGCTTCGGCGTCGCCTCGCTCAAGGGCTTCGGTTTCGAGGACGGCTCTCCGGAGCTGGCGGCCGCGGGAGCGCTCCTACGCTACGTCGACGAGACCGCGCGGTCTGGCATGCCTCATCTCGCGCCCCCGCTGCCGTATAGGGAAGACGAGTACCTGGCGATCGACGAGGGCAGCCGCAAGAACCTCGAGATCGTCCGAAACATGAGCGACTCGGGGCGTGCCTTCAGTCTTATAGCCGTCCTCGATTACACGAAGACGGCGCCGGGCGCGAGGCTCCTGAGAAACTGGCTGCTCCAGCCCCTGCGCTCGCGCGAGGCCGCCGAGGCGAGGCTCGAGGCGGTCGACTTCCTCTACCGCGACCAGCGCCTGCTGTCGTCGCTGCGCGAATCGTTGGGCTCGGTGCGCGATATCGAGCGCCTCGCCTCGAGGGTCGCCATGGACAAGGCCAATGCCAAGGACCTCCTCGCCCTGGCGGAGTCCATCCGCGCCTGCTCGGCCTGCGGAGAGCTCCTTGGCGGCGCTGGCCGAGGTGCCGCCCCGGCGTCCCTCGCCCCCGGCGAGCCGGAGCGCAACGCCCTGTCCCGCGCGATCGCGGCCGCCAGCCTCATTTCCGCAGCCATCAAAGACGAGCCCTCGGTGCTCATCTCCGAGGGCGACCTCATCCGAGAGGGCTACGACCCTGAGCTCGACAGGCTTCGCTCCCTCAAGGCCGACTCCCACGAGGTCCTGGATGCCTACATCGATGAAGAGAAGGCGGCCACGCGCATTCCGAACCTCCGCGTCAGGTTCAACCGGATCATCGGCTACTACCTCGAAGTCTCCAAGGGCAAGCTCGACGCCGTGCCTTCGCATTTCATCAGGCGGCAATCCCTCGTCGCCGGCGAGCGGTTCACGACCGCTCGCCTGACGGAGCTCGAAAGCGAGATCAACGGCGCCACCGAGCGCATCGTCGAACTGGAGCGCAAGCTTTTCCTGGAAGTGAGGGAGAAAGCCAAGGCCGAAGTGGCTTCTATGCTCGAGCTGGGACGGCAGTGGGCTGCGCGCGACTGTCTCGCATCCTACGCCTGGGCGGCTACCGCCCGCGGCTACTCGCGGCCGCGGCTCGTGGACGAGCCCGTCCTCAGGATTACGGAAGGGCGCCATCCCGTCGTGGAGGCCCACCTGCCCGATCGGTCCTTCGTGCCCAACGGCATTCGTCTGGACGCGCAAAATACAAACGACACGGGCAGCAGAAATCCTGCGTTCGCTCTAATCACGGGCCCCAACATGGCGGGCAAGTCCACCTTTCTCAGGCAGACCGCCCTCATCGCGCTGATGGCCCAGGCCGGCTCCTTCGTGCCGGCCCTGGACGCCGAGATCGGGATGATGGACAAGCTCTTTTGTCGCGTCGGCGCGCAGGACAACCTTGCGCGCGGCGAGAGCACTTTCCTCGTCGAAATGCACGAGACCGCCTTCATCCTCAACACGGCGACGCCTCGGAGCCTCGTCGTCATGGACGAAGTGGGGCGGGGCACCAGCACCATCGACGGCCTCGCCATTGCCTGGGCGGTCAGCGAGAGCATTCTCGAGTCGATTCGCTGCCGGGCCCTCTTCGCCACTCACTATCACGAGCTCACTGCCATCGAGCACCCGCGGCTGCGCAATTTCTCGCTCGCCGTCCTCGAGGAGGACGACGAGGTCGTTTTCCTGAAGCGACTGGAGCCGAAGCCCGCGGAGGGCTCCTACGGCATCCATGTGGCCAAGCTCGCCGGCCTGCCTGCCGGCGTGCTCGAAAGGGCGCGATTCCTCCAAGCCGAGCTCGAGGCGAAGGAGCGTTCGCTTCCCGGCTCTCGCCCGGAGTCAGGTTCCGAGGCTTCCGCGAAAGCGAGGTTCTCCCCAGCGCCCTCCGCCGAGCTCTTCAGCCCGGCCGAGCTCGTGCTCGCCGAGCTTTCCTCCATCGACACCGATCGGCTCACTCCCCTCGAAGCCCTAAATAGGATCTCGGCATTGAAGAAGCAGCTTCTATCGTAACACGACTCAAGCGAGGATTCGGGGCGCGTGCGTGGAGTCGGCATGGTCTTGGCTCGAATCGCTCGCCTGGTTCTCGAGGTCTCCCTCGACGTCATGCTGCCGCGAAAGTGCGTCCTTTGCGACGCGACCCTGGCGCCTGGCTGTGGGCTGGATTGGCCGTTGTGCCCGGACTGCTCGTCGTCGCTTCGGCCCTTCTCCGGCACGAGATGCCGGCGCTGCGGGCTGCCGCTCATCTCCGAGACGGAGCTCTGCATGCGCTGCCGAGAGTCCGCGCTGTGCTGCGGCACGGCATGCATCTGCGATTCCATCCTCCCGCTCTATTCGTACTCCGGCATGATCGCCGAACTGGTAGCCTCATATAAACTGAAGCGGAGGCGGAGCCTCGCGCCATTCATCGCCCAGCTCTTTGCCCAGGCGTACGAGTCGGCTGGGGCCGGCAGGATCATCGTCCCGGTGCCTCCGAGGCCGGGGAAGCTCAAGACGCAAGGCTGGGATCAAGTCGAGGAAATCGCGCGATGCCTGGAGGCTTCGGGCCACGCCGTGGCACGGCCTCTCGAGCGCAAGCGCTCCGAGGAGCAGAAGAGCCTGGGCCGAGGCGATCGGGGCTTGAACGCCAAACGCGCCTACTCGCTCAAGCCGGGCGTTATGCCGCCCGAGCTGCCTCTCCTCATCGACGACGTCATCACCACCGGCGCGACCCTCGATTCCTGCGCCCGGGCGTTGAAGGAAGGCGGCGCCCGCTCCGTCGCGGCCCTCGTGCTGGCCGCCGATTAGGTTCGCGCGGCGCTCGCGCGAGCGCGCGTATTGACGCG
>CAWHFT010000048.1:0-20888 GCA_963828175.1 uncultured Spirochaetota bacterium | reverse complement strand
TATGTGCGTGTACACCTTGGCACCAGTACGTATTGCTAAGCGGTCAAACAGGCTGCGCAACTGGAGCCAGCGCGTCTCGGCGGCTTCTTTGGGTACGCAGAAACTGATGGCGGAGGCGAAATAAAGAGCCAGCAGCAGCAAAGACCGCGGCCACAAGGCCGTCGGCCCTGAATGTTGAGATAGGTGACCAGCACACCAGCCACAAGGCGGCCGGCAACTCCTTCGACGGGCAGCGCGTGCATCCAGCGCCAGTGCCAGGGCATGAGTCCAAAGACGGCGTACAATGGCGAGTGCCAGCAGCGTGCCGGCCCAGCGCAGCAGCGCCGAACCGCTGGGGCGCGACCGCATCCATGTCCAGCCGACGCCGCCCAGCCACAGCGGCAGCAGGAAGGCGCGGCCAGGCCGGCCGCGATCTCGCTTCTCGACAGCGCGGCCGCCGCGGCGAAGGCGACCCATAAAGCCGCGAGAGCGGCCAGAGCGAGGGGCTCGGCCTCGCCGAGCCCTATCCCGCGGCCGAGGACGATGCGGTTCGGCCGTAGGACGAAAAATGGCAGGAAGGCCGCGATCGCGAGGCCGATCGCGGCGAGGGCGATGGGGACCAGAGGCGACTCGAAGCGCGGCTTGGGCGCCTCGAGTTCCCTCACTTGAGCAGTCCCTTTTCCTTGAGATAGCTCGACGCTACCGAGTCCGGACTCTCGCCGTTGACCGCCGCTCGGGCGTTGAGGCCCTGGAGGGTCACGAGGTCGAGTCCCTTGAACAGGCGATCGAGGAGCGTCGCTATCGCGGGATAGCGGTCGAGGACTTCCTTGCGAACGATGGGAGTCGGCTCGTAGATGGGTTGAACCGCCTTGGTGTCGGCGAGCACGACGAGGCCTAGGGCCGCGAGGGAGCCGTCGGTCCCGTAGGCCATGGCGAAGTTGACTCCGTTGGAGCCTTGGGACGCGGCCTGCTCGGTGAGTGTGGTGTTGCCCCCCGAGAAGGACAGGAGCTGACTGTTCGACAGCTTGAAACCGTAGGCCGATTGGAAGGCGGGCAGCGCCGCCGCGCTCGAGATGAATTCTTCCGATGCCGCGAGCTTGACCGCCCCGCCCTTGCGGACATATCGCGAGAAGTCCTCGAGCGTCGAGAGCTTTTCCTTGTCGGCGAGGTCCTTTCGGACCGCGATCGCCCAGGTATTGTTCGCTGGCGCGGGGGTGAGCCACACGATCCCGTTCTTCTGGAGGTCGAGCTGCTTGACCGTTTCGTAGCCTTTCTTCTCGTTTTTCCATACCGCCGGATCGGTTCCTTGGAAGAAGAAAGCGCCGTTGCCGGTATACTCGACGTAGAGGTCGAGCTCCTTTGCCGCGATGGCCTTGCGCACGAGGTCGGTCGTGCCGAAGCCTACCTTGTCCGCCACGGGGATGCCGTTCGCGGAAAGGAGCTGAACGATCATCTTGCCGAGGACGGTGCCTTCGGTGTCGATCTTCGATCCTACGACCACCGGAGAGGATTGCGCCGATAACGCAACGGCAGTCAAAACGATGAGGAACGTGAGGATTGGGACGAGCCTAGCCTTCATCGCATATCTCCTTTTTGATCGCGGGAGCTGACTGGTCGAGCTCGAGCGACATTACAGCTAAAGTACTATCGTCCGGCTGTGCACGCAAAGGGTCAATCAGGCTTGACCTCGGAGCGCGGCCTTGGCACACTCAGGTCGCAATGGGTGACGTATATTTCTATGACGGTCGCTTCGTGCGCGCGGACGAGCCGGTGATCAGGCTCGGCGACCGCGGCTATCAGTTCGGTGACGGAGTCTACGACGCCTGGATGGTCTACGGTGGCAGGCATTTCCTGCGAGGCGATCACCTCGACAGGCTCGAGCAAAGCTGCGCGGCCATTGGAATAGTGCCCTGCTATTCGCGCTCCGAGGTGGAGTCCTTCACCGACCGGATGCTCGAGCGCTCCGGCCTCCGACAGGGCTCCATGTACCTTCAGTGGACGAGGGGCTGGCAGACGCCGCGCGCTCACGCGGCCGCTCCAGGCCTGCGCCCAATCCTCTCGGGCCACCTCCAAGAATCCTCGCCCTATCCCGACGAGTATTTTTCCAAAGGCGTCGGAACGATCTTCTTCCCCGACGAGCGCCACTTCTATTGCGACATCAAGTCGCTCAACCTGCTCGGCAGCGTGCTGGCGAGCAACGCGGCCAAGACCGCGGGCTGCCACGAGGCCATCCTCGTCCGAGAGGAAGAAGGCCGTCGCTTCGTGACGGAGGGCTCGCACACGAATTGCTACGCCGTCAAGAACGGGGTCATCTACACGGCGCCCCTCGGCAAGCTCATCCTGCCGGGAGTCATGCGGAGCGTGGTGCTCAAGCTCGCGCGCGAGATCGGCATCGCCGTGGCGGAGGAGTTCCGCGAGCCGGAGTTCTTCATCTGCGCGGACGAAGTCCTCATCTCGGCGGCGAGCGGGATCTTGCCGGTGGCGACGATCGACGGCGTCCGGGTGGGCTCTGGCCCCGGGCCGATGTTCCGCGCCCTGGGGGCAGCCTATCGCGCGCTCATCGCGGCCAACGGAGGACAGGCATGACGGCGGAATCGGAAAGCTTCGAGCGCAGGCTCATCGCGCTCGAGAGCGAGCACAGCTTCCAGGAGAGCGAGCTCCTCGATATAAGCAAGGCCATCATGGACCAGTATGAGCGCATCGAAGTGCTCGAGGCGATAGTGCGGGCGCTTCGCGAGAAGCTGAAGGAAGTGGCGGGCGAGGGGCAGTCTCCCCTGCCGGAGAACGAGAGGCCGCCCCACTACTGACCGGCGGGTCACGGGGACCGGCCTCTCTCGTCGCTACAGCGACAGGCCGCTCAGATAGTCGTCGTATGCCTTCTTCGCGTCCTGGGCCGCCTTTTGAGCGTCCGCTATCTTCGCGGTCGCCTGGTCGATGGCCGTCTCCGCGTCCATGAGCCGCTTGAGGTACTGCTGCCCCTGCGTGCTGTCCCTGCCGACCGTGTCGATGTTTTCCCGATACCGCGCCTGGTCGCTCGCCAGGCTCGTCTTCCGCGACTGGAGATCCGCCAAGCCTCGCTGCGCGTCGTCGAGAGCCCTGCGAAGGTCGATGGCCTTCTTCAATGCGTCCTTGATCTTCTGGGGGATTTCCTGGGAGCTCGAGTAGGCTACGAAATCCTCCGGACGGAGCGAGCCGAGGACGACGCTGTCGGCGCGGGGGCTACGCTCCCTTACGACGAGAGTTGCCTGGCCGGCGCCCGGAAGCGCGAGCGAGAATCGGTAGACGCTCTCGGTCTTCTCATCGCTCGCCTTGGGTTCGAAGAGGTCGGCCCCCGGGGTGATCGGGTGCTCGATGATCATCTTCTTCGCGTTGGCCGAGCCATTCTTGAATGTGTAGCTCCGCGAGAAAGTGATCCTCCGGGAGAAGCTCATGACTCCCTTCGAGATCTTCACCGCGACCGTCTCCGTGGAACTCGAGGTCGATACGTCGGTCGTTACGCTGAGGTCGTCCCCGAAGACGATGAGGCGCGAGTCCTTCTCCGGGAAGAAATCGAGGAGCGCGTCGCCCGCATAGACGCCACCGTCGAAAACGACGATGGGGCCGGCGGGGAGCCTGATGCCCGTGCTGTTCGACAGCCTCGCTCCGAGCATCGGATGGCTCGAGTCCGAGTCGGGGGAGAAGACCGAGACCCGTTCGGCGGCTATGTCGCCCGCGACGAGCGGCAGCATTGCGCTCCGCCCGCGGTCGAGGCTGACGGGTTTCTTGACGGTGAACTGGAACTGGTCGCCCGCCTTGCCGACCTTCGCGGTCTCGAGGGCCGCGCTCGAGCCGAGGGGGCTCGGCGGCGGCGGCGAGGGCTCGTAGGCTCCTCTGGCGGACATCGAGGTCGCCGGAGCCGGCGGCGCCATCTTCGCCGACGGCGCCGAGAGCGCTTCCTCGGGCTGCGCTTCATCCGCGGCGGCGGCGTCGGAGAGGCCCGTGTCGAAGCTGCGGGCGGTCGCTATTCCAGCTATAGCGAGCGGAAGCGTTGGCCGATCGAGGTAGAGCGGGGGATAGAGATCCTGGATGAATGAGACCGGCCTGCCGGAAACCAGGGAAAGGCTTACTCCCTTCCAATCCAGGTCGCTCGGATTGTCGACGATCGCCCAACCCTGGAATTGCGGCTTGTCCGGCGAGAGGTCGAGTCGGTAGGAGACTTTCCAAACCGGCGCGGCGATGACGTAGCCGATGGCGGCCTGCCGCGTGCCCGACCCGGGCAGCCGCACGCTCGAGGTTCCGCCGCTTGTCGTCGCGCGCGCCGAGGATCACGGAAAGCGCCCGGTCGAAATCGTCGCCGATGCCTTTGTCGGAAAAGCGGATGGCCTGGGCGTCGTCGAGGGAGACGGATCTCAGGCCGTTCTGAGTAAGGAGGACGACGAAGGGCCGCGCGTCCCCCAAATCCTTGATCGGCTTCGTCTCGATGGATACGATGCGCCCGGTGACCGTGTCCGGGGTATCTATCGAGATTTCGGCGCCGCGAAGCCTGCCCAGGAGGTCGGAGATGCGCGGGGAGCCCGATAAGTCAACGCGAAAGCCCCTGAGGGCGCGGTCGACACTCTCCTGGGAGGGATAGCTTACGGAGGGAGAGGCCGCCTGGTCGCCCGAGCCGTCGGTGACGACCAGGGATTTGAGCGCGTCGTTGACCTCGTCCGAGGCGAAGGGCAGGGAGACCAGGCTGTCGCCCGTCACCGCGCCACGGTGCTCGAAGTAACCGACACCCGACGAGAACAGGACTACCTTCGTGACGGGTAGCGACGCGGGCGCCTGGGCGACGCTTGGCCAGCTTGCCGTAGCGAGCGCGGCCGCGATAGCCGCGGCCTTCGCGAATGATTTCATTTCTTCCTCCTGCGAGAGGTGAATAAGCTTAGTATAGTGCGCCCGGCCGGCTGCCGCTTTCCTCGATGGCTTTTATCGCGCTGGCCTACGCCGAGTCTCGGAGGATCAGCTCGGGTTTGATTATAGAGGATGGGTCGAGCGTCTGTCCGTTGCAGAGCATGATGAGGCGCGTCATAGCCTGTCTGCCCAGCGCCGAGATGTCGACGCGCATGGTGGTCAGGGCGGGACGGACGAGGGCCGCGTAGGGAACGTCGTCGGCTCCGATCACCGCGATGTCCGCAGGCACGGACCGGCCCGACTCCTCGATCGCGCGCATCGCGCCGATGGCCACGAGATCGTTGTAGGCGAGGACGGCATCGATGCGGCCGGCCCGGGCGAGCAGCGATTTCACGGCCGAGGCCCCGCCCTCGAGGGTGGGGACGCAGCGCTCGACCAGGATCGGGTCGGCGGAAGGCCCGCGGCCTTGAGGCCCCAGCGATAGCCGGAGAGCCGCAGGCGCCCGCTCATCGAGGCCGCCGGCCCGGCGATGAAGGCGATGCGCCGCCGGCCCTGGCCGACGAGATAGGCGACGGCCTCTATAGCCCCGGCTCTGTCGTCGACTTTCATGGCGTCTATCCGCGGCCCAGCGCTGTCGCGATTGACGAGCACGGCCGCGTCGAGCCGCGAAACGGCCGCGACGAGTGCCGCGACGGGAAGTCTCGACCCAGCGACGATCACTCCGTCGATCGCCTCGCCGGCGAGCGACGCCAGGGCCTCGAGCTCGAGGGAGGGGTCCTCGTCGGTATTCATGATGAATACGTTCTTGTCTACTTCGCGCGCGACGTCGGTCGCCGCCTTCGGCGAGGATGGCGAAGAAGGGATTCGCCATGTCGGGCAGGACTATGCCCAGGGTGGAGGTCTTGCGACTCGCGAGCCCGCGCGCCACCCGGCTTGGACGGTAGCCCAGAGTGGCCGCCGTCTCCAGGACCTTGAGGCGAAGCTCGTGCCCCACGCCGGGTGGGCCGTTGATGGCGCGCGAGACGGTCATCGTGGAGACTCCCGCCGCCGCCGCGACATCCTCTACCGTGCATCTTTGCTGTGCCATATTTCGGCTCAAGTTTAGCATTGACAATTCGGCGAACGCAAGTACAATTACGTTAGCGCTAACGCAAATTCTCGAAACCGGATCGAGGAGGCAATGATGAAGGTCAATTTCAGGCTTAGAATCGTCTTCCTTCTGCTTTTGGCATCGTCGCTCCTGGTCGCCGGAGCCGCGGCCCAGGTGAAGGTGGCGAAGCCGGTGAAGCTCAGCATCATCGACGTGGCAGGCAACCTCGCTCTGTCCAAGCCCGCTTTCGAGGCCTTCAAGGCTTCCCACCCCGAGCTGGTGTCGGACATCGAGTACATCCAGCTCACGGCTCCCGAGCTGCCGTCCAAGATCAAGGCCCAGCAGATGGCCGGCAACGTCGATACTACGCTCGTCCTGACCGGCTACGACGCGATGGCCTCGGGCATGGACATGGACATCTACGAGCAGCTGATGCCGAAATACAAGGATGCCTTCCAGAAGACGATCGACAATTACCTTCCCGGCGCCAAGGCCGCCTACGACTTGTTCAAGGGCTACGGCATCACGATGGTTTGGGTGCCCGGGCGGTCCGATGTTCACCTACAATCCGGACAAAGTCCCCAATCCCCCCAAGACCGCGGCCGAGCTCCTCGCCTGGGCCAAGGCCAACCCGGGCAAGTTCATGTACGCTCGTCCCGCCAATTCCGGCCCCGGACCGCGCTTTCCTCCAAGGCCTGCCCTATATCCTCGGCGACAAGAATCCCAAGGACCCGACCACATGGGACAAGACGTGGGCCTATCTCAAGGAACTCGACAACTACATCGATTACTATCCCACGGGCACCGGAATCACGTTCAAAGAGCTCGGGCAGGGCACTCGCTGGATTCTTGCGAGCCACCTCGGCTGGGACATGCAGCAGCGCATCCTCGCGACCATTCCCGCCAACTATCAGGGCTTTTTCCTGGACAATACGACCTGGGTCAACGACTCGCAATTCATGGCCGTGCCCAAGGGCCTCGACAAAGACAGGCTAGCGGTGACGATCGAGCTGATGAAGTGGATGATGATGCCCGCCCAGCAGGCCGTCACCTACGACAACGGCTACTTCTACCCCGGCCCGGCGATCAAGGGCGTCACGCTCGCCATGGCCCCCGCCGCCAGCCAGGCAGCGGTCAAGGGAGCGATGCGCGCCGCATACGACCGGGCTGTGGCGAAGTTCCCCTTTACGACACAGCTCGATCCGGTCGCCATGGTCAAGGCTATGGACATGTGGGACCAGCTCGTCGGAGCCAAGATCAAGAAATGATCGCCCTGCGCCCGCCTTTTTACGGGAGGGCGGGCGCCTGGCCGCGCGGGGAGCCAATGAAGGACTTCAAGAAGATATCGATCAAGCGCATGACCAAGCGCTTCGGCGAGAAGACGGCCGTCGACGATTTCTCGCTCGAGCTCGGGAAGGACGAGTTCGTCACTTTTCTCGGGCCGTCGGGCTGCGGCAAGTCGACGGCCCTGAACTGTATCACCGGCCTCATACCGATCACCGCCGGCGAGGTATGGATCGACGACGAGTGCATCGACGATACCATCAACAAGGTCCCTCCGGAGAAGCGCGAGTTCGGCATGGTCTTCCAGAACTACGCGCTGTTCCCGCACCTCACCGTGCGCGAGAACGTCGCCTTCGGGCTCAAGCTGCGCCGCTTCCGCAAGGCCGAAATCTTGAAGCGGGTCGATGCCGCGCTGCGGCTGGTCCACCTGGAGGGCTACGCCTCAAAATTCCCCGCCCAGATGTCCGGCGGCGAGCAGCAGCGCGTCGCCATCGCGCGCTGCATCGTCCTCGAGCCGCGGCTCCTGTTGCTCGACGAGCCGCTGTCCAACCTCGACGCGAAGCTGCGCGTCGAGCTCCGCTACGAGCTCAAGGCACTGCACGAGCGGCTCAAGGTCACGACGATCTACGTCACCCACGACCAGACCGAGGCCCTCGCGCTTTCGGACCGCATCGTCGTCCTGCGCTCCGGCCGCATCCAGCAGGTCGGCACGCCGGCCCAGGTCTTCTCCGATCCCGCCAACCTCTTCGTGGCGGACTTCATGGGCTTCAAGAACGTCTGGACCGTGAAGGTCGAGTCGCTTCGCGAGGTCGACGGGGCTGTCGAGGCCCGGTTGGCCGCGCGGGGCGTCGAGCTGCTCGCCAGGCTGCCCTGGCCCGCCGGCGATCCCCGGCGCTTTTTCCTCGCCTCGGCCCTCGAGCGCGGCACCGACCTTCGGACCGCGATCAGGCCAGAGGACATAGCGGTCGTCGGAAAGGCCGGGGAAAAGCAGATCGGCTGCGTCGCCACCCTCGTCGAGTACCAGGGCCAGGTCAGCCAGGTCAGCGCGAGCCTCGACGCCGCGGGCTCGGACGAAGGGGGCCTTCGCGTAGACCTCCGCACCGCGAGTCGCGTCGAGGAAGGCGATTCTCTCGCCATTTCCATCGACCCCGGCAAGATCCTCCTCTTCCCGCCCACGGAGACGGCCGCGGAGGCGGCCGGCTGGACGCCGTGAAGGGCGCCTCGAGGCCGGGGGCCCTGCCTCTCCTGCTGCCGGCCCTTCTCTTCATCGTCCTGCTCTTTCTGTACCCCTTCGCCTACGGACTGTATCTCAGCTTGACCACCGCGAAGGGCGCGCCGACTCTGGACAACTACTTCCGCTTTTTCGGCGACGCGAGGGACCTGCGCACGGTCTTCGTCACGCTGCAGATCGCCGTGCCGATCACTCTGATTAACGTCGGTCTCGCCGTCCCATTCGCCTACTTCATGCGCCGCGGCATGCGCGGCGAGAAGCTGATCACCTTCCTCCTCATCGTGCCCATCACCTTGGGGACAGTCCTGGTGTCCGAGGGCATGCTGACCTTCATGGGGCCGACCGGATGGCTCAACCAGCTACTGATGTTCCTTCATATCGTCAAGGAGCCCTTCAGGTTTACGCACAACGTCCTCGGCGTCGTGATCTCGCTCGGGCTCCAGGGCTTCCCGTACGCTTTCCTGATGCTCCTCGGCTACGTGTCGGGCATCAACCCCGACCTCGAGAAGGCGAGCCAGATGCTCGGCGCGAACAAGTGGCAGACTTTCAGGAAGATACTCTTTCCCCTGATGGTTCCGGGCATCGCGATTTCCTTCTGCCTCAATTTCGTGATGGCCTTCTCGGTCTTTCCCTCGGCGGTGCTACTTGGCCAGCCTTCGGGGCCGACCCGAGTGATATCGATAGCGGCCTACCAATGGGCCTTCGAGAAATTCAACTTCAACGCCGCCTCTGCCATATCGATGGTCATGGCGGCGATCGAGCTCCTGGTCATTTCCTTCGTCCTCGCATGGAGAAGCAGAATGTACAAAGGCGCCTCGATGGTCGGGAAAGGATGAGAAGCATGCGCGGCAAAACCAGGATTTCCAGAATAGTGTTCTTCGTCGCCATCGCGATCTACGCGTTCATCGTCCTCGGCATACTCCTGACCGTCATCCTCAACTCGCTGTCGAAAGGCTGGTATTCGGGCGTGCTGCCGCCCTACCTCACGACGGAGTGGTACAAATACGCGGCGAACGACCACGACATCCCGAGCCTGCTCTGGGTCACGTTCACCGTCGTCATCGCGGACGTGCTCATCGCCCTCCTCATCGCCTTTCCCGCGGCCTACGTGCTCGCCCGCCAGGAGTTCAGGGGCAAGGGGATATTCCTCTCGCTGCTCCTCCTTCCCATGATCGTGCCCCCGATGACCTACGGCCTCCCGCTCGCGATGCTCGCCTACAAATTCCACCTCGCCGCCAAGGTGATCGGCGTCATCCTCGTCAACCTCGTGCCGATCGTGCCCTTCATGGTGCTCGTCCTCATGCCCTTCATCGAGCAGGTCAACGCAAACCTCGAGTCGGCGGCCAAGATGCTCGGCGCCGACCGGTGGACGATCTTCCGCAAAATCCTCGTGCCGCTCACCATTCCGGGAATCCTCACTGCGGGCATTCTGTCCCTCGTCAAGGCGATCTCGATGTTCGAACTGACCTACCTCGTCGCGGGCGGCAAGAGCCAGACCATCGTCGTCGCCCTGTACGCCGACGCTTACGCAGCCGGCTCGAGACCGCCGCAGGCCGTCGACGCCCTCGCTGTCATCTACTTCCTCATCGCGATGACCTGCCTCGTCATTTCTTTGCGGTTCGTGAGCCCGACGCAGATGGTCTTCAAGCTTAAATAGTCGACGTGACCAGTATGGGCGATAGCGACAAGGGCTATGACCAGCGCAGAAGGTGGATGGCGAAGCCGCCGATCGAGCGCTCGAGGTACACCGACTTGATCCGGCCGCGCTCGAGCCGCTCGGTGTCGGCCAACGTCTTTATTCCCATGCCGCGGAAGCGAGCAAGGGCGCGCTCCACGTCATTGCATCGGATGGCCAAGTGCCCCCGCTCGCCGAGGTAGGCCGTCTTGAGGAGCTCGATGGAATCGGACATGAAGATCGAGGAGGCGCCGTCCTTGGCGACGAGGCCGAAGAGCGAGGCGAAGGCCGCGGCATCCGCGGCGGCCCCTTCCGCGCTCGAGCCGTTTATCCCGACGTGGGCGAGGGAGAAACCGTGGAGCGCGAGGACCGCCTCTCGGCAAAGCCGCTCGACGGCGGCCCAGTCGCTGGCCTCGACGAGCTCGGGTCTGACCATCCAGGTGCCGCCTATCGCCAGGACCTGCCTGCGCCGGGCGTACTCCCCGACCTTCGCGACGTCGATGCCTCCGGTCGGCACGAACCGCAGCGAGCCGAAGGGGCCGGCGAGGGCGTCGAGCATCGCGCAACCGCCCAGGACCTCGGCGGGGAAAAGCTTGACGGCCGTAAGGCCCTTGGACAGCGCCCGACCTGCCCCGTCGGGGCCGGATATCCCCGGCAGCACGCTCACGCCTCGCTCGAGGCAAAGATCGATGACTGCCTCGTCCCAGGTCGGGCACACGATGAATCTGGCGCCGGCGGCGAGGGCCTCCTCGGCCAGCGATACCGAAGTGACCGTGCCCGCGCCGACCAAGGTCTCCGGCGCGCCTTCGGACATGGCGCGGATCGCCTCGCCGGCCGCCGCCGTCCGAAAGGTGACCTCGGCGACCGGGATGCCTCCAGCGGCCAGGGCCTTCCCGAGGCTCGCCGCCTTCTTCGCGTCCTCGAGCATGATGACGGGGACTATTCCTATCTCGGCGATCCTCTCCATGACTCGGTCCATTCGCTTCCCCCTTCCGCGTTGGAGAGTATATCATGAGGCGGAGGTTCATTAGATGAAGAGGATCATCGCCTACGGCGAGCTCATGCTCCGCCTCAAATCGCCGGACCGCGAACGGCTATTCCAGTCGCCACTCCTCGAGGCGAGCTTTGGCGGAGGCGAGGCCAACGTGGCGGTTTCGCTCGCGATCCTCGGCATGAACGCCTCGTTCGCCGGTGCCGTTTCAGGGAATGCGATCGGCGACGCTGCCATGCGCTCGCTGCGGTCGCACGGCGTCGACGTTTCGAGAGTTCGCCGGTCGAGCCAAAGGACCGGCATCTACTTTCTGGAGGCCGGCGCCGACCAGCGGGCTTCCCAAGTCATCTACGACCGCGCCGAGAGCGCCGCGGCTTCGGTGCGCCAGGGCGACTTCGACTGGCCGGCCATCATGACGGGCGCGGATTGGTTCCACTTCACGGGCATCACCCCGGCGATCTCGCGTCAGGCTGCCGAGTCCTGCGCCGAGGCGGCGGCGGCGGCCAAGGCGGCCGGGGCCAGGGTCTCGGTGGATCTCAACTACCGCAAGAAGCTGTGGAACTACGGGGCCGCGGCCCCCGAGGTCATGGGCGGCCTGGTCGCGCTCGCGGACGTCCTCATCGCGAACGAGGAGGACATACAGCTCGGTCTCGGCCTCGGTACTTCGGCGATCGGCCATTCTGGAGCCGGGTCCGCGCGCGAGGACTACCGAGCGCTGGCCGAGCTCGCGATGGCTAAGTTCCCGAATCTCCGGACGGTCGCGATCACGCTGCGAGAGTCGAGATCGGCGGATCGCAACCTCTGGTCGGCGGTCATGCTCGGGTCCTCGGGCTTCCTCTCCTCGCGTGAGTACGAACTGGAGGATATCGTGGACCGCGTCGGCGGCGGCGACTCCTTCGCGGCCGGCCTCATCTTCGGCCTGCTCGAATACGGCGACGAGGCAAGGGCTCTCGAATTCGCCGTGGCCGCCTCGGCCCTCAAGCATTCGATCCCGGGCGATTTCAACCTGGCGACGCGGGAGGAGATAGAGAGGCTCGCGGCCGGCGACGGCTCGGGCCGAGTCATACGGTAATACGGGAGGCGCCGATGGACAGGATATTCTTCCCCGAGGCCGAGTCGGCCATAGAGCAGCTCGAGCCGAGGAAAGTCTCGCGCAAGCTTCGCGCCCGAGGCGGCAAGCTCATGCTGGTAGAGGTTTCCTTCGTTACGGGCGGCGTAGGCTCGGAGCACGAGCATCCTCACGACCAAGCCACGTATTGCCTTGCCGGAGAGTTCCGATTCACCATCGGCGGCGAGACGAGGACCCTGCGTCCCGGCGATAGCGTCTTCGTGGCCGGAGGGGTGCGCCACGGGACGGTATGCGTCGCGGAGGGCAGGCTGCTCGACACGTTCTCTCCTCAGCGCGAGGATTTCCTCAAGTGACAGGGAGGCGATCGTGAAGTTGGACATGCGCTACGCGAACCACCCTGAGGACGTCAGGCGATACGATTCGACCGAGCTCCGAAGGCATTTCCTCGTGGAGAAAATCTTCGTCCCCGGCGAAGTCAACCTCGCGTACACGCACGTCGACCGGACCGTCTTCGGCGGCGCGTGTCCGAAAGGCGGGCGCCTCGAGCTCACGGGCGGCAAGGAGCTGGGCACCGAGCGCTTCCTCGATCGGCGCGAGCTCGGCGTCATCAACACCGGCGGGCCGGGCCGGGTCGTCCTGGGCGGCGCGTCGATCGAGTTGGCCGGTGGCGACGGCCTTTACGTCGGCATGGGCACGGCGAGCATCGGGTTCGAGAGCGTCGACCCGTCGAGGCTCGCCAAGTTCTACCTTGCGAGCTCGCCGGCGCATCAGGCCTACCCGATGGTCAAGATAGAGCGCGCCAAGGCGAATCCGCGCAAGCTCGGCTCGACGGAATCGTGCAACGTGCGCACGATCTACCAGTACGTGCATCCTGCAGTCTGCAAAAGCTGCCAGCTCGCGATGGGCTGGACCGTGCTCGAGCCTGGCTCGATCTGGAACACGTGGCCGCCCCATACCCACGAGCGCCGGATGGAGGTCTACTTCTACTTCGACATGGCCGAGTCGACGCGGGTGTTCCACTTTCACGGCAGGCCCGACGAGACCAGGCACCTCGTCATCGCGAACGAGCAGGCGGTGATCTCGCCCTCGTGGTCCGTGCACGCGGGCGTCGGCACCGGGCCGTATTCATTTATATGGGCCATGGCCGGAGAGAACCAGGACTTCGACGACATGGACAATCTCGTCCCTTCGGACATCCGCTAGCGAGGAGCACGGACATGGCAGGCGTCCTGGATTCATTCAAGCTCGACGGGAAGGCGGCGATAGTCACGGGATCGGAGCGCGGCCTCGGGCAGGCCTACGCGATCGCCCTTGCCCAAGCGGGGGCGGACGTGCTCGGCGTCGCGCGCGCCGTCGCGGCGGCCGAGACCGAGACGGCGGTAAAGGCCGCTGGCCGGCGCTATGTCCACTTCGAGGCGAATCTGACGAGCGTCGATCCGATACCCGGCATCGTGGATGCCGCGCTGAAGGCTTTCGGGCGCGTCGACATCCTGGTCAACAACGCCGGCACGATTCTTCGCAACGACGCCATCGACTTCACCGAGCAGGAATGGGACGACGTGATGGACCTCAACCTCAAGTCGGTCTTCTTCCTTTCGCAGGCGGTAGCAAAGGTCATGATAGAGCAAGGTCGAGGCGGGAAGATCGTCAACGTGGCCTCGATGCTGTCCTTCCAGGGAGGAATACGCGTGCCTTCGTATACGGCCTCCAAGAGCGGCGTGAAAGGCATCACGATGGCCATGGCCAACGAGTGGGCCAGGCACGGTATCCAGGTCAACGCCGTCGCGCCGGGTTACATCGCCACGATGAACACCGCTCCGTTGCGTGCCGACGAGAAGCGCAGCGAGGACATCGTGGCCCGCATTCCGGCGGGCAGGTGGGGAACGCCCGTCGACGTCGCGGGCGCGGTCGTCTTTCTTTCCTCGCCCGCCTCGGACTACGTGACCGGCTTCACGCTCGCCGTCGACGGCGGGTGGCTCGCCCGATGAAGAAGTTCATGAGCGAAGACTTTCTCCTGCCCGACAGGAGCTCGCGGCGGCTTTTCCACGGCTACGCCGAGGGCATGCCGATCATCGACTACCACTGCCACCTGCCGCCCGCAGACATTGCTTCGGACGCGCGCTTCGCGAGCATCGCCCAGGCGTGGCTGGGCGGCGACCATTACAAATGGCGGGCGATGAGGGCCCACGGCGTTCCGGAGGTCGACATCACCGGCCATCCCGCCGACAAGAGGACTTTCCTCGCCTGGGCTCGGACCGTCCCCGCGCTCGTCGGGAATCCGCTGTACCACTGGACGCACCTCGAGCTGCGCCGTTATTTCGGGATCGAGGAAGTCCTGAGCGAGCGAAGCGCCGAGCGCATTTGGGAAATCTGCAACGAAAAGATAATCGGGGCCGAGTACGGCGCTCGAGCCCTTCTATCGAAGATGAAAGTCAAGGCCGTCTGCACGACCGACGATCCCGCCGACGGCTTGGAACATCACATAGCCTACGCCGCCCATCGCGCCGCGGTCGGGGCCGCCGACCCGGTCATGGCCCCCGCGTTCCGGCCCGACAAGGCGCTCGCCGTGGAGACCCCCGAGACTTGGCGAGCCTATCTCCCAACACTCGCCGCCGCGGCCGGCGTGGAAATCTCGAGTTTCCGCTCGCTCGTGAACGCCCTCGCGAAGCGCCATGCCTTCTTCCACGAACATGGCTGCAGGCTCTCGGATCACGCTCTCGTCCAGGTCCCGGGGCGCCCCGTATCGGACGCTCGGGCCGAGGAGCTTTTCGCCCGCACCTTCGCCGCAAATCGTCTGGCGCCGGATGAGGCCGAGGAGCTCAAGACGGCCCTTCTCCTCGAGGTCGGGCGGATGAACGCCCGGTCCGGCTGGACGATGCAGCTTCACTTGGCCTCGA
This sequence comes from uncultured Spirochaetota bacterium, assembly GCA_963828175.1. Classification (GTDB taxonomy): domain Bacteria; phylum Spirochaetota; class Spirochaetia; order Treponematales; family Rectinemataceae; genus UBA1306. The sequence continues at coordinate 5,800 of CAWHFT010000048.1, read as the reverse complement.
TGCGAAACCTCAATACGAGGATGTTCGCCGATCTCGGTCCGGATACCGGCTACGATTCGGCCAACGACCCGGTGCGGGCCGGCCCGCTCGCGGCTTTCCTCGACGCACTCGAGCGCGACGGCCTCTTGCCCAAGACTATTTTGTACTCGCTGAACCCTGGCGACTACGAGGTCATGGCCAGCGTCTTGGGCTGCTTCCAGGACGGCTCCGCGCCCGGCAAGATGCAGCTCGGCTCTGCCTGGTGGTTCAACGACCACATCGACGGCATGGAGCTCCAGCTCCGCGCGCTGGCGAATATCGGCCTCCTCTCGCGGTTCGTCGGCATGCTGACCGATTCCCGAAGCTTCCTCTCCTTCCCGAGGCACGAGTATTTCCGGCGCATCCTCTGCCGCATGGTCGGCGGCTGGATCGAGCGCGGCGAGGCTCCGGCCGATTTCGACGCGTTGGGCGGCATGATCAAGGACATCTGCTACCGCAACGCGCTGCGCTACTTCGGTCTGGAAGGCCTTCGGTAATGACGGAGTTCTGGGACCAGGCGCTGCGGCTCCTCAACATAACCCTGATCGATATAGCCCTGAGCGGGGACAATGCCATCGTCATAGGCATGGCCGCGGCCACGCTTCCCCGGAATCGCCGTAAATGGGCGATCGTCACCGGCGGCGGACTGGCGATAGTTCTGCGGGTCGCCTTGACCTCGGTCGCGACACTTCTCATGCTCGTGCCCTTCCTTTCCGCAGTCGGCGGGCTCGTTCTCGTCTGGGTCGTCTGGCGCCTCCTAAAGCCCGAGGCCGCTGCCGACGATGGAAAAGCCCCGAAGGAAGCCAAGACTTTCAGGGAGGCGATCCTCCTCATCGTCGCGGCCGATTTCATGATGAGCCTCGACAACGTCATTGCCGTGGCGGGCTCGGCCCACGGCTCCATCTTCCTGCTCGTGGCGGGCCTGCTCATCAGCATGCCGCTCCTCATGACCGCCGGAGGACTCATCTCCGCCCTCATCGACCGGGCGCGCTGGCTGGTCTATGTCGGCGCGGCGGCTATCTCGTTCACCGCCGCGCGGATGGTGTTCGAGGACAATGCCGTCTCCGAGCGCATCCACGCGAGCCCGGCCCTGGTCTACCTGATCTCGGCCGCCGCCGCCGTGCTCATACCCGCGGCCTTCATTCTGATCGGGAGACGCAAGCCGACAAAGCGATGAATTTTTCATCGACCTCATCGACACAGGCAAGATTCGGACGAAGGAGGAGCTTCGCTCCGTCTACCGGCAATTCATAAAGACGTATCATCCCGACAGCCAGGCGGCGCGTCCGCCGGCGGGCGGCAGCGGCAAGGATGTGGATTTCGACGAGCTCAAGCGCGACTACCTCGCGGCCGCCGATCGACTCGCCGAGCTCGCCGCGGCCGCGCCGGACCGGGGCGACGCTCCTTTCCGCTACGAGGCCGAAGCCTTCATGGGCGAGCTACGGGACCTCGTCGCCCGGGGCTTGCCCGTCAGCGAGAAGGCCCTGACCAAGAATAAAGCCTATGCGGCTTCCCGCGATTACGTCTCGAAGTGCCTGGACCATCTTTATGGCGGGACCTACGGTTTCGTCCAGCTCGACGGCCAGCTGAAATTCCTCAAGCGAAGGCTGCCCCGGATCTACTATTACGCCCTCGAGGTCTTTTGGTCGGCCTACGATTGCTCCTCGGGCTACGACTACGCCAAGGCCATCGCGAGGCGGCACCTCGATTTCATAGCCGACATGCTGAACGAGATGGGCTTCGCCTCGCTCGTCGTCTTCCTCGACGAGGTAATCGAGATCGCCGGACGCCTCTCCGCCGCCGCCAGGCTTGAACATCGCGGCGGCTCGTGATATATCCTGCCGATGATCGACGGCGATTACGGCGAGTTTCTCGGGCGCTACCCCGCCTATGCGGGCACGACGGCCCTCGACGAACTACGAGCGCGCGACTATTCCCGGCTGGACGAGAACTCCCAGGTTTACCTGGATTACACCGGCGCGGGGCTCTACGGAGAGTCGCAGATCCAGGAGCACGCTCGCCTCCTGCGCAGCGGGATTTTCGGCAACCCGCATTCGACCAACCCGAGCTCGCAGGCCGCGACGGTGCTCGTCGAGGCCGCTCGCGCACGCGTCCTCGAGTATTTCAAGGCGAGCGCCGAGGAATACGTCGTCATCTTCACCGAGAACGCCTCCGGGGCCCTCAAGCTCGTCGGGGAGTCCTATCCCTTCGGCGCTCCCGGCGCCGAGGCTGGCCGCTTCCTGCTCACCTTCGACAACCACAACTCCGTGAACGGGATCAGGGAGTTCGCGCGCGCCAGGGGAGCCGATGTCGTCTACGTCCCCGTCGAGCTTCCCGACCTCCGCGTCCCCGAGGATCGAATCGAGGCCGCGCTCGCCGCCCGCCCCGAATCCGGCTCGTCTCTTTTCGCCTTCCCGGCCCAGTCCAACTTCTCCTCGGTGCGGCATCCCCTCGAGTGGATCGCGCGGGCACAAGCGCTCGGGTGGGACGTCCTCCTCGACGCGGCCGCCTACGCCCCCACCAACGTCCTCGACTTGAGTGCATACAAGCCCGACTTCGTCGCCTTATCGTTCTATAAGATGTTCGGCTATCCCACGGGCGTCGGGGCCCTCATTGCCCGGCGCGAGGCGCTGTCTCGCCTCAGGCGACCGTGGTTCGCCGGCGGGACGATAACGGTGGCCTCCGTACAAGGCGACCGCTATTTCCTCTCCGAGGGCGCCGCCGGCTTCGAGGACGGGACGGTGGACTTCCTCGGGCTGCCCGCCGTGAGGACCGGCCTCGACCACCTCGCGAGGGTCGGCCCCGACCTGATCCACGCCCGAGTCGAGGCCCTCGTCGGCTGGCTCCTCGAGCGCCTGACGTCGATGCGCCACTCCAGCGGTCGGCCCCTCGTCAGCGTCTACGGCCCCGTGGATACGGTCGACCGCGGCGGGGCCGTCGCCCTCAACTTCGCCGACTCGGGCGGAGCGCCCATCGACCACCGCATCATCGAGGCCCAGGCCAATCTGCGGGGGATCTCGCTCCGCACCGGCTGCTTCTGCAACCCCGGCGCCGGCGAGATCGCCCTGGGCATCTCCCTCGACGAGCTCGCAACCTGCTTCACCAGGCCGACCCATGCGAAGCGGCTCACGATCGACGAATTCCGAGACTGCATCGACGGCAAGTCCACCGGCGCGGTGCGCGTTTCGCTCGGCATCGCGAGCGACTTCAAGGACGTGGTCGCATTCCTGGACTTTGCGCGAGGCTTCCTCGACCGCTGACCATTCCTTGTCCGCGACTACCGCGCGGTGACTGTCGGTATCACGCTATCGTCGTACGTCCGGCCCTGCCGATCATAGATCTTGAAATCCCCGAAATCATCCCATATCGCCATGGAGATGCCCAGCGACTTCGCGGTCCCGCGGACGCTGCGGTACCATGCCGCGCGCGAGTCTAGGTCGGTCTTCTTGCCCTTGAACTGGAAGGTGACGCCGTATTCGCCCATGTAGAGGGGCACGCCGCGTTTAGCCGCCCACTTTGCGACTGCTTCCAAATCATTCGTCATCTGGGAAGTGTCCGCGCGCGAGCCCCATTTGCCCGAGGACTCTCCCGCGAAGTTCCATGGATTGTAATTGTGGAAGGAAGCAATGATGTGCGAGTCAGCGGGCAGGGCGAAGGTCCTGTCTGTCAGCGCAGCCATCGACCCCCACTGGTCGCCCCCGAGGATGACCGCCCGCGTTCCGTTGAAGCCTCCCGAAGAGCGGATGATGCCCAGGATGTCGGCGTTCAGCGCGACGACTTCCGATTCCGTGATCGGCCCATTGGGCTCGTTGAGGACCTCGAAGACGAGCCGAGGCGGCCAGTCCTTGAAGCGCTCGGCGATCTGTCTCCACAGCGCCTCGAAACGGGGCTTCGCGGCGCTCAAGCTCGAGCCCGTCTTCGTGCGGATCCAGTCCTCATGGTGGGCGTTGACGACGACGGTCAGTCCGGCGTCGATCGCCCAGTCGGCGAGCTCCTCCACCCTGCTCATGAAGCTCGGATCGACGCTGTAGGGCGATTCGCTGTCCAGGCGCTCCGAGGGCTTTTTCGCCCCGCCCCAAGTTATGGGGATGCGCACCGAGTCGAAGCCCATCTTCCGGTAGTCGTCGAAGAAGTACTTCTGCGCCACGACGCCTTCCGTCCAGGACCCCTCGGCCTCCGGCCATGCGTCGAGGTCGTTACCGAGGTTGATGCCGGTCCCGATCCAGGCGTTGATCTCCGTCGCCGAAGGTGTCTTCGCGAAGGCCTGGACCTTGTAGCTCGAGCCGTCCGATAGCGAGACCGTCGCCACGTTCGTCAGATCGAGGGCGGTCCCATCCGCCGGCGAGCTCACGGTGACGCCGGCGGCGGTCCTGAAGGTGGGCGTCAGCGCGCTCAGGTCCGCACCGGCAGGCAGGTAGAATGTGATCGTATGGTCGAAGCGGTTTACGATCCCGCGGGCCGCAGGTTCGGCGAGGCTCGCGCCCAGCATCGTCACGGGCAGCGGGTCGGCCCCCGCGACGGCGACGTAGGTCGGCGCGGCCAGCTTGGCGGGGCTCGCGGCCGCGCAAGCGCAGGCCAGGGCAAGCATTAATGCGACTTTTGCTATCTTCGAACCCTCCCTCGACCTGCGGCAGACTGGCCTATTTATATGGCCGTCCTAACGTAAGCGAGCTTGCCGATGTCCTCGTAGGTCCTGTACATCTGTTCCCGGCTGGTCATAGTCAGCCGGACGCCGAAACGGCCGTACTTGGCGCCTTCCTTGGCGTCGCCCTGCATCAAGGACCACTCGACGCCGCGGGACCTCAATATTCGCTCGAGATCTTCTCGGATCGGCTGACCCTCGGCCTGGATATAGATAAGCCTGAGATCGTAGCTGACCGGGAAGTTCAGCGCTTCGCCGTAAATGGAATCGGCCATGGCGTAGGATGCCATGGCCGATTTTGCCTTGTCTATCGTCGCGTCCCGATCCGATCAGCCCAGCTCGATCTCCACACTATGCGCGCTGCCCGCGGGGAAGATCGGCAGGAGCGCCGCCTTCGATACCGGGGAGATCGGCTTGCCGTCCACCTTGACCGAGACGACGCCCTTGCAGACGCCCTTAGGGTTCCGAACCTCGATCCGGTACTCGGCATCTCGGAACTTGCGCGTGGCCGTGAAGCCTTTCCATGAGCGGGCGATGCAGGGATCGACGACGAGGCCGCGGTAGTCGGGCTTTATGCCGAGGATGCCCTGAGTCAGGGCGACGAGGGTCCAGGCCGCCGTGCCGGTGAGCCAGGAATTCTTGGCCTCGCCGAAGCAAGGAGCGTCCTTCCCCGCGATCATCTGCGCATAGACGTAAGGCTCGGAGCGGTACAGGTCGATCTCGTCCTGCTTCGCGCTCGGGCAGATGGAGAGGTAGTACTCGAGCGCGCGGTCCCCGTCGCCGAGAAGGCACCAGGCGAGGTGGATCCAGGTGTTGTTGTGGCTGAAGATGCCGGCGTTCTCCTTGACCCCCGGCGGATAGCTCGAGACTTCGCCGAGCTCGGCGTGGTAGGTCGAGTAGGCGGGCTGCTGGATGAGGACGCCCTTGGGCGTGTACAGGAGCTTGTGGACGCTTTCCATGGCCTTGCGCGCGCGGCCCCTCGCGGGTACCGCCGCATCGTCCGCGCCCGCGCCGCCCAGGACGCACCAGCCCTGGCTCTCGATGTAGATCTTGCCTTCCTCGCATTCCTTCGAGCCTATGGGCTTTCCTGCGGCGTCGTAGGCGCGGCGGTACCATTCGCCGTCCCAGCCCGCCGCTTCC
>CAWHFT010000047.1:0-14489 GCA_963828175.1 uncultured Spirochaetota bacterium | reverse complement strand
TACGCGGCCATGATCATGTCACCCAGGACGGCCTCGATGTTCTTGCCGAAAGCCTCGATCCATGTGCCCTCGCCGGGCCCGATGCGGAAGGTGCCGGCCCGTGCGGAGTCGCCGCGCAGGAAGGGCCCGAGGACCGGTACAGCCTCGGGAGGGAGCGCGGCGAGCCAATCGTCGACCGACATGCCCTGCGAGCGCCGGGGCGTGACGCCGAAGAAGGCGCCGGCCGCCCGGTTGCAGTAGATGATCGCCCCGCCCCGGGCGATGACGATCCCCAGCGGCGACTCCTCGGCGAGGGCGCTGAACTTCTCGGCGTTCTCGCGGCGGGCGCGCTCCGCGCGGCCCTCGCCGTGAGGTCCACCGCCGTGCGCATCATCGCCGAGCGGCCGTCGGCGCGCGCGCCCAGGCAGGCCGTGACGAAGCTCCAGACGAGCGTGAGGCCTTCCTTGGTGCGGACCTGCCGCTCGCCCTCCGACTCGAGCGAGAGCTCGGGCGCGCCGAAAGCCTTGAGCTCCCAGTCGGCGAAAGTCGGCAACTCTTCGGCGGCGTAGCCCGTCAGCCGCGTCCATTCGCGGTTGACGAGCTCGATCCTGCCCTCTTCGTCGTGGATCATGATCGGATACGGCAGGACGTCGAGCACTTCGCGGAAGCGCTCCTCGCCCGCCACGAGGCTCACCCAGGCGGGCAGCCCTCCCTTCGAATTCGGCATGACGACATTGTAGCAGATGCCGGCGCGGAATTCTCCTTGCCCGCCGCCGGGGAGGGTCTATACTGGGCCGGATGGGTTCAGGCATCGGCGACGGTCAAGCCATCTCCTCCACGGCGATCAAGCGCATCGCTCGGCGCGTCGCCCGCGTATTCGATTCCCTGGAAGGCTTGCCCTACCTCGGTCCAGCGGAACTCCAGGATTTCTACTACTTCCGCGCTCTCCTGCACGACTCGCTCGAGCGCGTCGACCGCAAGGTCCGCGAAGGGCGCCTGATCCCGCTCGACCTCCGCGGCTTTCCGCAGGAGCTCCATTATCCGCGCCTCGCTCCCCGCGTGGGCGTCTTCATCGGCTCCTTCGATCCCTTCCAGATGACCCACCTCGCGATGGCCCTGCGCTTCCTCGCCTCCGACGCGAGCGAGGCCGACGCCCTCTTCGTGGTGCCCGAGGGCGCGGTGGACCGCCGCAAGCCGCTCAAGACCGACTACCGTTTCCGCTTCGAGATCCTCAAGCGCCAGGTGGCCGGCATCTTCGACCCCCTCATCGTCCCGCTGGACATTGGCGAGGGCGCCGACACCATCGAGATCGTGCGCCGCCTCATAGCTCTCCATCCGGGCGCATCGCTCCGGCTCACGCACCTCATCGGCTCCGATGTCCTCCCGATGGCCACGGCCCTCCTGCCCGACGATCTCGAGGCCTGGGGCGCGGCCGCCAAGCAGCATCGCGTCGACCTCGACTTTTCCATACACGTCGCGAGACGCGACCGGCGCAGCCGGATACGGAGCCAGTCCGAGGCCGTCCGGGCCCTGGGCGTCCGGATGGTCGTCGACCGTACCGTGATCGGCACGCCCTCGAGTTCGGCCTTCCGCTCGGAGGGCGCGATCACCCTCGTGCTTCCCACCGAGGCGGTGCTCTCGCGGCTCGAGCTCCTGTTCCGCTACGGCATGTACCGATCGTGGTCGGGCGAGCGGCCGCGAACCGCGGCGGGCCCTCCCGCGACAAACACTCCAGCGACGGACGAGCCCGAGTATCATATTTGAAGGGACCTACAATCTTCGAGGAACTTGGGTTATGGTATCGGCAGGAGAACAAACCATGAAACTGATCTTCCTGGGCCCGCCCGGTGCGGGCAAGGGCACTATCGCCGACCTCGCCATGAACGAGCTCGGCCTCCCCCACATTTCCACGGGCGACCTCTTCCGCGCCGCCGTCAAGAACGGCACGCCGCTCGGCCTCAAGGTCAAGGACATCATGGCCTCGGGCGGCCTCGTCCCCGACGAGCTCACCATCGCCCTCGTCGTCGAGCGCTTCGGCCAGAAAGACGTCGCCAAGGGCTGGATCCTCGACGGTTTCCCGCGCACCATCCCGCAGGCCGAGGCCCTCGACAAGCTCGCCCCCGCCGACGCCGCCGTCAACTTCGACGTCGCCGACGATATCGTCGTCGGCCGCCTCTCGGGCCGACGAGTCTGCAGGACGTGTGGCAAGATCTACCACGTCAAGAACATGCCCCCCAAGAAGGAAGGCGTCTGCGATGTCGACGGCGGCGAGCTGTACATCCGCGACGACGACAAGGAGGCGGCTATCCAGGTCCGCCTGGACACCTACCGCAAGCAGACCGCCCCCCTCATCGACTGGTACGGCAAAAAGGGCACGCTCTTCACGATCGACGGCGTCGGCGCGCCCGCCGATGTCCTCGGACGCTTCCAGAAAGCGATCAAGAAATAACTCGAGCGAGGGGAAAAACCTTTCAAAAAGGTTTTTTCCCTCGCGCTCCCTTTTTCCAAATAGGCGGTCGGCGAGGTCCCGGACGAACGCACATGTCGCTAGAAAAGCTGATAGCCGACGAGCAGCCTGGGCGCGATCCCGATCGAGTAATGGCCGATGAGGAATATGCACAGGCAGTCGGCGCCGATCTCTCCGTAGAGCTTGAGCGGCAGGAAAGCCTGGAGGGCGAGCCCGGCCTGCGCGAAGGGGTCCCAGCTCGCGGCGGTGGGGCCGGCGAAACCCTCGTAGTCGAAGGCGTGGTAGTTCCACGAGAGGCCACCGCCCAGCCGCGCGAGGCCGTGGAGCTGCCGCGTGAACCGGTACTTGTAAAGGAAGTCGGCCCCCGCGAGGACGAAATCGCTCGCGAGAGTGGCCTTCGAGTCCCCACCGTACATCTTGCGCCATCTCGCCTCGGCCTCGAGGCCGAGGAAGCCCCATTGCTGCTTGACGAAGAACAGCCCGATGCTCGCTTCGAAGCCGAGCGGCTTGAAGGAGCCGGGCCAGGCGCCGGTCGCCCAATCGTCGCCGAGCGAGACGAACGGCGAGTAGCCTAGGGAGACGAGAAGGTCGACGGGACGCTGAAAGCGGATGCGGAGCGCGGGATCGAGTACGGCATGGAGGCCGCCCGGATTCGTGAAGGAGAGCGAGTAGTCGCCCGGCTCGTAGGCCTTGTCAGGGAAGGCGACTATGATTTCCTTGTCCTCCTTCCGCTCGACGACCTTGCCCTCGCTGCGAGCCTTTCCGTTCGACGGTACGAGCGCAATGACGCCGTCGGGCAGGAGCTTGTCCCCGGTGACGGTGATCCTGCCGTCGAGCGAGTCCATGTAGATCGACCCCGGACTCGCCGCGGCGAGCTTCGGCTGCTCGGCCTTGATGATGGTGATGCCGACCCAGTCGGTCTCGATGTCGGGCTTGCCGAGGAGGTTGTAGGTGACGATCTTGTACGTGTACGCGCCGGGCGGCAGGTGGAGTTCTTTCGTCGCGTCGGGCGTCCGCTCGTCGAGGAAAACGGCGTCGGAGGCATCGCGCACGATGACCTGATACTCGAGCGCGTTGGGATCGGCGTCCCACCGCAACACTTGGGTAAATACGGGCTGCCCGTTTTCGCCCAACGTGTAGTAGGCGGCGGGCGCAGCTTCCGACTCTGTCGCGGCGCCGCCCTCCGGCGGCGCCGAGGTTTGCGCGCCGATTGCGGCGAGCCAGAGGAACAGCGCCGCCTGGGCCAGGAATCGCTTACCGGCCATAGGCTTTCCCGTCCCCCTTCGGCTTCGCCTCTCGCGCGGCGGGAAGATCGATGGTGAACGAGGACTTCGACTCGATCCCGCCCTGCGCGAGGTCGCCGGGGGCGTCGTACGCGAGCGCCTCGACGCCCCACGAGATCAGCCCGCGATCCAGGACCGACAGGTCGTCGATCGCGTAGCTCGTGGCGACGAGCCCGTCTTTCGTGAATACCGGGTCCTTCTTTCCCGGCGCGTATACGGCGAGCCGATAGTGCGTCGCCCCCGAGACCGGCTTCCACGACAAGAGGATGCTTCGCTTCACGCGCAGCTCGGCCACGCCGAAGATCGCATCGGGCGCGGGCTCTAGCGGCTCGGGCGCCGGCAGGGGCGGCGGCGGATCGACCTCGAGACGGAAACGCTCCTTGGCCGAAATGTCGATGCCTTTTAGGCGGCCCGTGACCGTCCAGTAGTAGACGCCCGGGTTCAGGCGCCTCACGCTCGCTTGCCCCGAGAGCGCATCGACGCGAGAGGCCACCTTCTCTCCCTCGGGGTCGGTCGAGACGACGAGCTGGGCCTCGTCGGGCTTGTCCGCGAGGACGAAAGCGAACGCCGCCTTGCCGTGTCGCGCGTCGAGTCCCGGCAGGTGCTCGCCGTTCGCTGGGCTTCGCAGCCTGACGTAGGACAGCCGCTTGTAACTGAAGCCGCTCTCGCCCGGGCGCCCCGCGATCATCGTGGCGGACTCGCTCGGCGCAGCGATGCCTCGAACGGCGAGCCTGTAGCTCCCGCCCGGCAGCTCGCCGATCGGGCAGTCCAGGCTCGTGCCCTCGACGCCGGTCTTCTCGAAGACGGCCGACGAGTAATCGTCCGCGGCGGACAGCAGCCTCACGTCGTAGTAGTCGGCGCCGTCGATCGGCGTCCAGGAGACCGTCCTCGCGTCGCCTTCGCGCAGGTAGAAGCTCGAGCCCGGCGCGGGCTTAGCGATCGACGGGGCCGCCAGCGGCTCCACGATCGAAAAGCGTCGCGGCTCGGCGTCGAGGAAGACGGAGCCGTCGGCATTGAGAGCGCGAATTCGCCAGTAATAGGAGCCGGTCTTCCATCCGCGGCCCGCGATGGTCTCTCCGCTCGCGGCCGCCTCGTCCACCATATTCCTGAAGCCCGTATCGCGGGCGAGCTGGAATACCATGCGCGCGGGCAAGGAGGACTTCCAGGCGAAGTTAGCGCTCGAGATCAGCGAGTCCGCGATGCGATACCCCTCCGGAGGGAAGGAGAGGCGCAGCGCCGAGGGGGCGTCGACGCCCATGATGCAACGGCCGGCGCTGAGCAGCGAGACGTCGCCGTCGGTGTTGGTGAAGCGCAGTCCCCAGTAGTATGCGCCAGCGCTGCCCAGGTCATGGAGCGGCGGGCCGGCGAGACGGAGGGCTGGCTGCGCGCTGGCGGCGCGAACGATCGGCGAGGAGAAGATCCTTCGACCTCGAGACGAGCAGTTCGTACGATGCCGCGTTCTCTTGCGCGGCCCAGGAAAAGGCGAGGCTCTCGCCGTCGAGGTCCTGCAGCTTGTAGAGGTGACCTTCGAGCGGAGTCTTGAGCGCCGGCGGAGGCGGCGGCGGCACCGGATCGACGATGAAGCGCAGCCGATCCTTGGCGGAGACGTCGTAGCCGGCGAGACGGCCCGCGACGGTCCAGTAGTAGACGCCCGGGTTCAACCGCCCGACGCCACCCCGCCCCGAGCGATCGCCGGCCCGCGCTACCACGTTTTGGCCGGCGGGGTCGGACGACACGATGATCTCGGCCTCGTCGGGCTGGTCGTCCAAGCCGTACGCGAACAGTGCCGCTCCCTTGCGCGCGTCGAGGCACGCCACATGCTCGCCGTCGGACGGGCTTTGCAGCGCGATCGGCGACAGCCGCTTGTAGGTGAAGGGGTTGTCGCCTATGTAGCCGATTATTCTCGTCGTGCTCTCGCCCGAGGCGGCGAAAGCCTGGATGGAGAGCCTGTAGTCGCCGCTCGGCAGGTCGCCGAATCGGTATTTCAAGGAGGCGGCCTCGACGAAGTGCTTTTCGGCGATGGGCGATGCGTAGTCGTCCGCTGCCGAGCGCAGGGTCACGTCGTAGTAGTCGGCTCCCGCGATCGGCGTCCACGCCATGGTCCCCGTCTCACCCTCGGGAACGTAGAAGATGCCGCCCGGGGCGGGCTTGTCGAGGACGGGGCTCGCGAACGGCTCGACGACGGTGAAGAGGCGAGGCTCGGACTCGAGGAAGACCGTGCCGTCCGCATTGTACGTGCACAGCCGCCAATAGTACCGACCGCTCTTCCACTCGCGGCCGATGAGCGTCTCGGCGCTGACCGTCTCTTGGTAAACGGCGTCCTTGAAGCCGGGGTCCCGGGCGAGCTGGAAGACGGTGCGCGCCGGAACGTTGGACTTCCAGCCGAAACGCGTGTCGCCGACGAGGGAGTCGGCGATGCGGTAGCCGTCGGGCGGGAAGGAAAGCCGCACCGCTATCGAGCCGTCTATCCCCTTGAGGCTGCGTCCGGCGCTCAATGGCGAGGGGTTGCCCTCATTGTCGTACCAGCGCATGCCCCAGAAATAGGCGCCGGCCCGCGCAAGGCTGGAGGCGCGCTCGCCCGACAGGCTGAGGTATGACTGCGTCGATCCGATCTTCGCGATCGGAACCGAGAGGTCCTTGGCCTTCGACACAACGAGCTCGTAGGAGACGGCCTCGGCGTCGGGAACGCACGAAAAGCTCAGGCCCTTGCCGCCCGCGTCCTGGATTTGATACAGCGAGCCGTCGATGGGCGCCGTGAGCGCGAGGACCGCCATCGCCGGGCTCTTGGCTATCGCGAGGCTCCGAACGGCCGGCGCGGCCGCTCGCGCGTCCCCCACGACCGTGAAGGCGTGCACGGGCGAGACCCGCCAATACCAGGCGCCCTCGCCGAGGCTGTTCACGGCGAGGGTCGCGGTCGTAGTTCGCGAACGGATGATCGGCTTCGCGAAGCCCGGCTCGGAAGCGAGCTCGAACAAGTATGAGGAAGCCTCGGTCATGGCCGTCCAGGCGAAGCGGATCTCCGGCTTGAGCGTCCGGTACGAGTAGCGCTGACCGTCCGGCGGATACGCCGGCTGCGGGGCTTCGGCGAGGTCGACGCTGAACTTACGCTCCGGAGAGACGTTGCCTGTGGAGTCGCGGACGCGCCAGTACCATGTGCCGGCCGCGAGCTCCTTCCGGGCCGAGAGGCCCGTCGCCTGCGCGATCTCTGTCGACGCGAAGTCCTTCGATTGCGAAAGCTCGAGGCTGTACGAGGCTTTCCCGGAGTCGGCGGCCGAGCGCTCTCCTGCCAGCCAGGCAAAATCGACGCCGACTTTACCCGAGCGAGTCGCGCCGACGGCCGCCGCCGAACCGGCCTCCGGCCCGGCGGCGAAGGACAAGAGCCGGGCGTTCCGCTCGGGCGACACCGGGACGATCGGCCGCGCGACGATCTCCACCTTTCCGCTCTTCACGTCGACCTGGAGCTCCTGGTTCTGGGAAATGGCCTGGCTGCTCCCATCCTCGCGGACGATGTTCGCGCTGCCTTGGCTCACCTCCACGCTCATCGTGTCCGCATGTCGGCTCAAGGTAGCCTTCGCTCCCTTGGCGAGGTCGATAGTGCCCGCGGCCGAGGATATCGCATAACTCGTCGTATCGCTCGCGGATCCGAGGCTGATCTCGCCCTCGAGGAACTGCAGGTTCTTGACCTTGCCGCCCAGGTCGAGCTTGAGCATGGAGTTCTCGGACATGTCGAGGCTCGTGCCGTCGTCGAAGAAGATCGAGGCCTCGGAGAAATCGGCCGTTCGCAGCGTGTCCGCGTCGTAGACCGGGCTGTCGTTCTTCATGCGCTCCCAGGAGAGGCCGCTCGGCGCCTTGCGCGTGGCCGACAGCTTTTTGAACACCACCGTGCCCAAGGCCTTCTCGCCCGCCCTGCCCGATATCGCGTTGAGGTCGGAGACGAAAAGGAACATGAGCCCGGCCGCCCCGAGAAGGACGGCCGCACTTACCGCGACGTCACTTCCCGAGAACTTCATACTTGACTTCTTCCTTGTCGACGTCCACCTCGGCCTCGGGCGGCTTGATGCCGAGGAGGCAGCGCAGCTCGGCCAGGGTTTCCGGGCCCTCGTCTCCCTTGAGCTTCACCACGGCATAGATGGTCAGCGGATCGGCCTTGCCTTTCACCTTGATGGCGGGCATAGCCTCGGCGACGATCTCGTCCCGAACGAGGTCGTACGTATACTCGGAGACGAGGATGTCGGTGCCGAAGGGCTTGTTGAGGGCCTCGATGCGGCTCGCGAGGTTGACCGCGTCGCCGATCACGGTGTACTCCATCCGCTCGAGCGAGCCGATCTGGCCGGCGATGCAAGGGCCGGTATTCGCGCCGCAGCCGTTGTGGATGAGCGGCTTGCCGTCGCCGCCTCGGCCCTTGTTGAAGTCCACGAGCGTGCGGCGCATCATGACCATGGCCTTGATAGCGGCCAACGCGTCTTCCTTCGGGCTGCCCGCCGAAGCCGGCGCTCCCCAGACGCCCATGATCGCGTCGCCGATGAACTTGTCGACGACGCCGCCGGTCTTGTCGATGCACGCGACCATCCGCGTCATGTAGTCGTTGAGGAACTCGACGACCGCCTCGGGCGAGAGCTGCTCGGAGATGGCGGTAAAGGAGCGGATGTCCGCGAAGAAGATCGTCGCGGTCTTGCGCGCGCCGCCGAGCGCGAGCTCTCCCTTGAGCGCCTGCTCGGCGATGTGCTTGTTGACGAACTTGCCGAAGGTCTCCTTGACCCGCTCGCGCTCGGCCAGGCCCCGGCCCATTTGGACGAAACTGTCGGTGAGGAGCCCGAGTTCGTCCTGGGACTCGCTCTTCATGTCGAGCTCGAACTTTCCGCCCTCGATGAGGCTCGAGGCCTCGACCAGCCGCAGCACCGGCCGGGAGATGGAACGGGCGAAGAACCAGATCGCGAGGATCGAGAGCAAGAGGACCACACCCGAGAGGTACAGGTTGCGCCGCATGACGTCGAGGACCGCCTTGTAGACCAACGCCGTCGGGGTCGAGCTCGTCACCGAGAGCGAGCCCACCGCGAGCTTGCGGAACGCGCCGAGGTACTCCTGCCTGTCCTTGTCGCGGTACCTTATCTGCATGTTGTCGGCCGGGCTCGTGAGCAGCCGCTTCACGAGCTCTCGGTCGGAGAAGTTGACGCCCATCTTCACGAGCGAGAAGTCGGGGTGGACGATGAGGCTTCCGTCGAATCCGACCACGTAGCTCAGCGCCGTCGAGCTCGTCTGCACCATCGTCTGGAGCTGCTCGGTGGAGAAGATGACGACCATCGCGTTCTTCGTGCCCAGGTCCCGGTAAGGGAAGAAGAGCGCGGCCGCGGGGATGCCCACCGAGACGCTCGCGTTGCACACAAGCGTCTCGCCCGCGCGAGAGCGGTCGATTATGTCGGCTTTTGACTTCAAGAAAGGCTCGATGACCGAGCTCTCGAGCTCGTTGGCCGCGAAGAACTTGGTATTGGCGATTTCCCTCTGGCCCGGGACGGCGAGGTAGGCCACCTCGGCGTTGCGGTCGAAGTAGTTGGCCACCGTGGACTTCTCGAGCGCGCGGTTGCCTCCGCTCTCGCGCAGGACGTCGAAGAGCGACAGCGCGCTCGAGAGCACCGATTGGACCTTGCCCTCGACTTGCGAGGCCAAGACCTGGCTCACCGTCAGGTTGTTCTCCTCTGCCCTCGCGCGCGAGTCCTCCGAGAAGAAGTAAGACGACAGGCCGGTGATCGCCGCCATCGACACCACTACGATGATCGAGATGATGCCGATCAGCTTGACTACGAGGGGATATTTGACGCGCTTGGGCCTAGCTCCGTTTTTTGCCATGGTCGCTCCGATCCTTCGCCTTATGGGATTGTGCCGCTGCCGAAATAGAGGAGGTAGGGATAGCCGTTGTTGATGGAAGCGCTTTGGCCCCATACCGTCCCGCTCCAGGCGGCCGGGACGGCGGTGGACAGCGTGCTCAAGTAATAGGTGCCGCCGGCAGGATTGGCGACGTAACATGCCGTGAAGGTTCCAGAAACGTTGCTGGCGACTAAATAATCGCCCTTTCCGACCGTATAAGTGCCGGTCGCAAAGCAATGGGATACCGTGCTTGTGCCATTGTTTATACCTATGAAACCGCCCGCGTAGTTATGGCCGCAACTCGCGTCGCCCCGCGCGTAGCTGTCCGAAATCGTGCCGCCATTTTCACCTGCGAGGCCGCCGCTGTAGTAGAAGCCGGCATCCGCGTTTCCCGTGGCGTAACATTCCGTGATCGTACCGCTGGCAGAGTTGATCCCTACGAGCCCCCCAACGCCGGTGTCGTTCGTGTGAACGGGGCCCGTGGCATAGCAGCGATAGAGGGACCCGCTCGAGGTGCCGGCAATTCCGCCGACGCCGTCTCCTAAGCTGGAGACGCTTCCGGTCGATACGCAGTAAGTGACTGCGCCGGTGGGTAGGTTGTTCCCGACGATACCGCCGGCGCCATTCGAGGAAGTCGTCGTGACGGAAACGGAGCTTGTGCAGTTGGTGATCGTACCGTAGTTATTCCCAGCTACGGACCCCACACAACCATTGGCCTGGGTGGTGTTGATGGTGCCGGACAGGGATAGGTTCTTCACCGTCCCGCTGCTGCCGACAGTGTCGAAAAGCCCGGTATTCGTCCCGCCGCTGGTAATATTCAAGGATACGGAATGACCATTGCCGTCGAAGGTCCCATTAAAAGGCGTCGCGTTCGTCCCGATCGGTGTCCAGGTGCCGCTCGTGGTTATATCCGACGTGAGTGTGTATACACCCGAGAGGTCGTCGGCGACGGTCGCCAGGGCCGTGGAAGTCGATATGTTCAGAGGAACGTGGACCGTGTAGGTCGAGCTCGTGGAGCCATCGGGGGCGACCACCGTAATGGTGAGGTTGTCGCTTTTATTGGGATCGATCGCGAGGCTCTCGGAACTCATCGCGTTGCTCGAAGTAGCCGCCCATGAGCCCGGGCTTCCGTTCCAGGTGTAGCTTGTATTCTGCCCGGCCGTCTTCACGATGCTGAAACTGAGACTGCCCGAGATCTGATCTGTGAAGGAGTATTGATAGTTCGTCGGAGCGAAGGCAGTCGTTAGAGTCCCCTGCGAGAAACTCAAGCCGGCGAGGGTCGCGGTGGAATTGAAGAAAAGGCTCGAATCGATAGTCAGGGCTCCGCTCTGCAGCGTTCCGCTGCCGTCTATCCAGCAGGAGCTCGTCTCTCCCGCGATGATGTCTACCGTTTCCACGAAGGTGCCGGCGGTGGCACCCGTAGAGCTTTTCGAAAAGCTTAGGACGAGGTTATGCGCGCCGACGGCTAGACCAGGGACATTGATAGTGCACGAATACGTGCCCGATATATCGGTCGGAGCGGCGCTGCCGCTCGATTCGGTCGCTTCGCTCGGGGCTTTTACGGTCCACGAGAGCGTGTACTATTCCGGCTGCCTGCCAGGAGAGGCCGATATTCAATATTCCGGTGGCCGATAAACCGTCGCCGGTGTAGGTTATGGTTAATGGGATAGTGGTCGAAGAAGCGGAGGAAACCGATATGTTGTTCGCGCTGCCCGATCCTATGGCCGCCCCTGACGCGTTGCAGGCCACCGCGCTGATATTCCACGTACCGGTGGCGAGGCCCGCGAAGGTCGTAGTTCCGGTAGGCCCATTGATAATCTGCGTCTGGGTAGTCGATCCGGAGCTCACGGTCACTGAAATCGAGCTGACGGTTCCAACGACGGGTGGAACGATAGTCTTGGACTCGTTGCCGGAGGAAGCGCCGAGAGTGACCTTGATCGACCCGGTCTTCTCCGGACTCTTGGAAGAGGAGGAGAGGGGATTGCTGCATCCCGCGACGAGCAGGCCGAGAGCGAGCGCCAGGAAAGGAAGGACGAACTCCGACTTTCGCTTCATGTCCTCCACCTTCATTGCATGACGACCAGCAAAAAATACCCCGAGTACGTAAGGCCGTTGTACGCGACATTGCAGCTGACGATGTGGTCTCCCACCGTCAACGCGGTCGTGTTGATGCTCAAGGTCGGCGAGGCCTGGCCGGCGAAGGCCGTAGAGTCGCCGTCCAGATACCAGGTCCAGCCGCTCGGTATGCCTTGGAGCGTGGCATTCGTGCATGTGACGTTCACCGTATCGCCCTTGCTCACGTTCAAGACGCTCGGATTGAAGACAAGTCCTTGGGGCGAGACGTCGAAGCTGACGGTCAGCCCGTTCGTGTACCACTGGGCGTAGAGGGTCACTTCGCTGGCGGGCATAGAGAAGGTCGCAGAGGGAGCGTATGCCGCCGGACCAGTCGGCGCAGTACTCCAGCCGTTGAAGACGTAGTCAGTCCTGGCGAGGCTTCCCTTATCCGCCACGGTGACCGTGTCGCCGTAGCGATAGCTGACCGTGGTCGGCGGGTCGCCGCTCGTGGCGCCGTTCCCGTCGTAGTTGAGAGGGAAGAAGTTGGCCTGGCTCGTGGCGCTCGAGGCGCTCGATTCCTGTCCGGCCAGATCGATGACGACGACCGAGTAGGTGTAGCCGTAGCCGGCCACGGCGTCAGGGCTCTGGAAGTAGCAGTCGTAGGTCCCGGAGAAGGGGCAGGGCGAAGGCGGGTTTTCCAGGCTCGAGATCTTGCAGGTGGCCGTGCTGGACGAAGATGAGCCCTCCTCGGTCCAGGCGATCCGCAGCTGGGCGAGGTCGTCGTCGATGAGCTGCCTCGGCAGGAGGATGGCGAGCACCGATTTCTGGTCCGAGGGGTTCACGATGGCGCTGAGCCGGGCCGCCGGATCGGGCGGGCTGTCGCAGAGTATCGAGAAGGTATCCTTGTCGTAGGTCTTGTTGAGGGCGGCAACGTACTTGCCCAGGCTGAAGGCGATGGTCTTGTGCTCCGCCTTGGCCGCGTCGAGGACGAAGGAGAACGAGAGATGGGTCGGGTCGCTGGGGAGCGGCGCGGCGGGGGGCACGGTGGAGAACAGCGAGTCGTCGACGTTCCACGCGAGGGAGTAGGTGACTTCGAAGGACTTCGGGTTGACGATGACGAGCGTGCCGGTGATCTTCTCGCCGGAAGGAACCCGGCTGATGCCGCCCGAACCGGCGTCGAAGACGGTGGAGCGCATGATCACGTTGGTGAGGCCGGTATCGATGAAGGATGCCAGGTCGGTTCTCTGTAGCGGCAAATTGCAGGAGAAGAGCCCGAGTCCGAAGGCCGCGAGGGGCAAGACCCAGAACGGCCGGCCGAGACGCTTGATTTTTCTCATTTCTTCAATCAGCTTTTATCACCGGAATCCCAAACCATCGTCCAAAATTTAAAATCTTGGACGTATTTTCCGAGATTTCCGATGTGGACCGGATTTCCCGCTAGGGCGGTGGCCTCCTCGGCGGTGAGTCTTTGCCGATCTCGAGGGGGGAATGGCTCGAGCGGTATTCCCTCGGCGTCATGCCGTAGGCCTTGACGAACAGCGAGTTGAAGCTGCTCTTGGAGTTGAAGCCGTTCTCCAGCGCGATGTCGAGGATCGAGTCGACGGACTTCCCGCGCAAGTCGCGGCAGACGGCCTGGAGCCTCAGGCCGTTGAGGTAGCCGGGAGATGACCCCGAGGCTCGCCTTAAAATAATAGGATAACCTGCTAGGCTCCACGCCGGAGAGCCGGGCCAGCTGGTCCAACCTCAGGTCCGCGTCCCGGTACGCGGCGGACGCCTTGATCGCCTGCTCGAGCTTCGCCGCGATCTCGTTGGCGCCCCGGTCCCAGTCGGGCCGCGGCAGGCCGATCCCGCGAATGGGGGAGGTCTCGGTTCCGGAGAAATACACCACCGAGGTGCAGGTCAGGGTGAAGACCACCGCGGAGATGCCGATCATCGCGAAGGCGAGATCGAACAGGCGGTCGCTTCGCTGGACGCAGGCCACGAGCAGTGGCATCGACTCGGTGAGGTAGATTATCAGGAAGATGACCTGGATCTTGAAGACTAGGCTCGGCGCGGTCTTGTTTCCTCTCCGGACCTTCCGCGCCGCGACTAGGCCTAAACTCAATGTGACCGACACCGAGACACAGGCCGCAGTCATAGCCCAGGTTCAACCGGCTTGGTCAGACGCGGCCGACGAAGTGGATCCGAGACGTTAGCAGAGTTGACCACACCGCCACCTCGACCTTCGAGCTCGACCTAAAGGCAGCCACGTCTGTGCTTGAAGGCATCCCCAGATTCGCGACCTGATACGAAGCTCGTGGTTGGATGACTTCAGCTGCAGCTCGTCGCCGCACTCAGTGCCGCGCAGACGGCCGCGACCTTCTCCGGCGCAAGCGTGGTGATGCGCTCGACCAGGTAGGTCTTGGCGATCGTGTTGGCGTGATCGGCGTTCAAGACGCAGTCGCGGGGCATGTCGTCCTCACGGCTCAGCTCGACCTCGGTTGGGATACCACGGATTTGCGTGGTGGCAAATACCACGAAGACCTCGTTGAGGCTGTCGATCGCCTCGTCGCGTGTCATCACCAGTGCGGGTCTACGGCCCCACTCTGGATGCTCTGCCCACCAGACCTCGCCACGTCCTACCACGGTTCGTGCCCGGCCGCGCGCTCCTCCTTGGCGAGCCCCTGCATGGTCTTTCCGAACGCCACATCATCGATCTCGGAAACCTCGCCCCACTTGTCGGCGTCGCCGCCGGTGTGCTCGCGCTGGACAGCTCGCAGGGCAACCTCTGCCTCGCGCTCGCTCCAGCCGGGCGCTTCCTGTAGGAGCTGCTCCTTCGCGGTCATCGCACAGCCAGTGACCCT
>CAWHFT010000046.1:0-11243 GCA_963828175.1 uncultured Spirochaetota bacterium | reverse complement strand
CTCAAGATTGCTCCCTCGTGGCTCCCCTCATCGACTATGTCCTGGTCTTGGCCTATTTCCCCAACAGCCAGGACGGCGGCTCGAGGATCGCGTACAAGATCGGCTTCTGCGACTCGATCCTCGCGTTATGCGACTCGCTAGTTGTGTTTCGGCGGCACGCTGACAAGCTTCTCCGGCGACTACAATATCGCGCACCGGCCTATCGACCTCGCCAACCCCAAGGCCAACGAGGGGAACCCGGGATTCCTTCCCGAAGCTGGGGCTGGATGGGGAGCAAATACCTCTCCTCGGGTTATGCCATAGCTTCCGGCGGTTCAACTCCAGCCGGGCCAGTACACCTGGTGGACGTACAAGGTAGTCACCGCTCGGGAGAGGAACATCGGATGGAGGATCGACTACCACGCGTCGACGAGGGCCTCCTGCCCGCCGTCAAGCCCGCGGCCCTACATCCCGCCGTCATGGGGTCGGACCATCCCGTCTCGATAGACCTCGAATTATAGGAGAGTTTCGATGAAAATCCGCTACAACGCGCACCACGCTGACTTTTACCTTCATCGCTGGGGGCGTCGTTCTCCTGTCCGGGACTTTCCTCCCTGGCCTGACCACCTCCTGGTTCTGACGCCCGCCCCCTTCAACACGCACAGCTTCCGACTATGTGAAGCTCGTCAGCCATCCGATCGGCCACGCCAGCATAGATCACTACATATCCAACCTCAGCTTCATTTTCTTCCTGGGGCGTATCCTCGAGGCGAGCTACGGCTCTCTGTCGGTGCTCTTGATGATGTTCGCCACCGCCCGCGTCACCGGGCTGCTGCAGGTCTTTTTCTTTCCGAGCACCATCCTCCTGGGCGCGAGCGGCATCGTCTTCATCATGATCCTGCTCGCGTCCTTCACCAACTTCCGCAAAGGCGAGATTCCCCTCACCTTCATTCTGATACTGGTCATCTACCTCGGTCGCGAGTCTTCAACGCCATAGCCGCCAAGGTGCGCCCGGCACGGTCAACAACATCTCGCAATTCGCCCACGTCATCGGCGGCCTCGTCGGATCGTTCTTCGGCTTCCTCAGGCCGCCAAGCGGATAACTGGCCCCGCCGGCGGCGCGAGCTGACGCCCATGGCCTCGCGCCTGGCCCGCTACATTCGTCGCCTCGCGATCATCGCGGTCGTCCTCGCCATCCTCGGCCTCGCGCTCGTCGGGGTCCAGGCGCCTTCCACCCCTTCGACTCGATCCTCGCCAAGGGCGCCTTCGTCGACGCGCTCGACTCGAACCTCTCGCGCGAGGCCTTCAGGGGCATCACTATCGGCAGCCTCGCTCTCATTCTCGCGCTCTGCATCTTCCCCCTGTTCTTCAAGCGCATCGACGAGAAGGCGTACTGGCGCGGCCTGTGGCGTGGCGTGATGCCGCGGTCTACTACACCTGAGCAAGCTCTTCGACCTGGCGTCGAGGCTGGGCCACATCCGTCTCATCCTGGTGGGCGGTCGCGTTCGTCGCCGGCATCCTCATAGTCGAGGCATCTCGCTCGCGGTGCGGAGGAGGACGAGAAATCGTTCAGGACCGACGTGGTCTCGTCCATTGCCTCGGGTTTCCTGTTGGGCGTGCTCTGTCAAATTTCTGCGGGCCTACGGACTCGAATTCATCAGGTAAGGGGACCGTGCATTTTCGATCAAGCCTTATGAGGTGTTTTCGCCTATTGCGCTGTGGGCTTTCGCCTGTTTCATGGGAGGCATGAGCAACAGAATCGCCCGATCCCTCTACGCTGCGATGACCACCGCGGCATTGGCCGCTGCCGCTTCCGCGCAGGATGCCGCCCCGAGCCTAAAGGCCGTCCTCGCCGGCTATTTCGGCGGTCGGGGCGGCTGTTCCGCCTACCTTCGTCGAGACCTCCGACCCGCATTCTGCTGCGCCCAGTTCGGGGCGCTTCGTGCCCGAGAACGCGATGAAGCCGCAGTCTCCCCAGCCCGTCGAGGGGACCTTCCGGTTCGCCCCGGTGAGCAGATTTGTGCGGTTCGCCGAGTCGAACCCGGTCTCGTCCGCGGGCACACCCTGGTGTGGCACCAACAGACGCCCGCTGTGGTTCTTCACCGACCCTCCCCCGTCCAAGCCCGCCCTCGCCGTGAGCTGCTCCTCCAGCGGATGAAGGTACGCACATCCAAACCGTACTCGGGCACTATCGGCGGGAGGGTCGCCGCCTGGGATGTTGTCAACGAGGTCCTTACGGACTTGGGCGCCCTTCGCGGCCCGACCGACGGCTCCAAGTGGCTCGGCATAATCGGGCCGGACTATATCGACAAGGCCTTCGCCTACGCGCGCGAGGCCGACCCCTCGGCCCTCCTGGTCATCAACGACTACAACCTCGAGAGCGTCCCCGCCAAACGCGACGCGATGTACGATCTCGTCAAGGGCATGCTCGCCCGAAGAGCTCGGCGTAGCGCCTGGCCTGCAGCGCGAGGAGCCGGTCGTCGATCGGGACTTCGGCCTCGGCGCCGCGATAAAGGGAGACGTCCAGCTCGGTTACCTGCACCTTGACGCCCAGCGAGGCGAAGCGCTCGATCGCCTGCCGGATCTCGTCGACGCTAGGGCCGTAGATCGAGACGTGCATCTGCATGCCCACGCCGCCGACGGGCACTCCTCGGGCGAGCATGCCCTTGACGAGATCGTACATCGCGTCGCGTTTGGCGGGGACGCTCTCGAGGTTGTAGTCGTTGATGACCAGGAGGGCCGAGGGGTCGGCCTCGCGCGCGTAGGCGAAGGCCTTGTCGATATAGTCCGGCCCGATTATGCCGAGCCACTTGGAGCCGTCGGTCGGGCCGCGAAGGGCGCCCGAGTCCGTAAGGACCTCGTTGACGACGTCCCAGGCGGCGACCCTCCCGCGATAGTGCCCGAGTACGGTTTGGATGTGCGTCTTCATCCGCGAGAGGAGCAGCTCGCGCGAGGCGGGCTTGGACGGGTCGGCGGGGTCGGTGAAGAACCACAGCGGCGTCTGTTGGTGCCACACCAGGGTGTGCCCGCGGACGAGCATGCGGTTCGACTCGGCGAACCGCACGATCTTGTCCGCCGGGGCGAACCGGAAGGTCCCCTCGACGGGCTGGAGGGACTCCGGCTTCATCGCGTTCTCGGGCACGAGCGCCCCGAACTGGGCGGCGAGCAGGGCCGAATGCGGGTCGGAGGTCTCGACGAAGGTAGGCGGAACGGCCGCCCCGACCGCGAAATAGCCGGCGAGGACGGCCTTTAGGCTCGGGGCGGCATCCTGCGCGGAAGCGGCAGCGGCCAATGCCGCGGTGGTCATCGCAGCGTAGAGGGATCGGGCGATTCTGTTGCTCATGCCTCCATGAAACAGGCGAAAGCCCGGCCGCGCAATCGGCGAAAACACCTAATAAGGCTTGATCGAATGCACGGTCCCCTTGATGAATTCGAGTCCATAGCCCGCGAATTTGACGAGCACGCCGAACAGGAAACCCGAGGCGATGGACGAGACCACGTCGGTCCTGAACGATTTCTCGTCCTCCTCCCGCACCGCGAGCGAGATGCCCTCGACTATGAGGATGCCGGCGACGATCGCGACCGCCATCACCAGGATGAGGCGGATGCGGCCCAGCCTCGACGCCAGGTCGAAGAGCTTGCTCGAGGTGTAGTAGACGGCCGCGGCTATCACGCCGCGCCACAGGCCGCGCCAGTACGCCTTCTCGTCGATGCGCTTGAAGAACAGGGGGAAGATGCAGAGCGCGAGAATGAGAGCGAGGCTGCCGATAGTGATGCCCCTGAAGGCCTCGCGCGAGAGGTTCGAGTCGAGCGCGTCGACGAAGGCGGCGCCCTTGGCGAGGATCGAGTCGAAGGGGTGGAAGAGCGCCTGGACCCCGACGAGCGCGGAGGCCGAGGATGGCGAGGACGACCGCGATGATCGCGAGGCGACGAATGTAGCGGGCCAGGCGCGAGGCCATGGGCGTCAGCTCGCGCCGCCGGCGGGGCCAGTTATCCGCTTGGCGGGCCTGAGGAAGCCGAAGAACGATCCGACGAGGCCGCCGATGACGTGGGCGAATTGCGAGATGTTGTTGACCGTGCCGGGAGTCACCTTGGCGGCTATGGCGTTGAAGACTTCGCGACCGAGGTAGATGACCATTATCAGAATGAAGGTGAGGGGAATCTCGCCTTTGCGGAAGTTGGTGAAGGAGGCGAGCAGGATCATCATGAAGACGATGCCGCTCGCGCCCAGGAGGATAGTGCTCGGAAAGAAAAAGACCTGCAGCAGCCCCGTGACGAGGGCGGTGGCGAACATCATGAAGAGCACCGACAGAGAGCCGTAGCTCGCCTCGAGGATGGGCCCCAGGAGGAGAATGAAGCTGAAGTTGGATATGTAGTGATCTATGCTGGCGTGGCCGATCGGATGGCTGACGAGCTTCACATAGTCCTGGAAGCTGTGCGGGTTGAAGGGGGCGGGCGTCGAGAACCAGGAGGTGGTCAGGCCAGGGAGGATAGTCCCCGACAGGAGAAGGACGACCCCAGCGATGAGGGTAAAAGTCAGCGTGGTGGGCGCGTTGTAGCGGATTTTCATCGAAACTCTCCTATAATTCGAGGTCTATCGAGACGGGGCAGTGGTCCGACCCCATGACGGCGGGATGTAGGGCCGCGGCCTTGACGGCGGGCAGGAGGCCCTCGTCGACGCAGTGGTAGTCGATCCTCCATCCGATGTTCCTCTCCCGAGCGGTGACTACCTTGTACGTCCACCAGGTGTACTGGCCCGGCTCGGAGTTGAACCGCCGGAAGCTATCGGCATAGCCCGAGGAGAGGTATTTGTCCATCCACGCCCGCTCTTCGGGAAGGAATCCCGGGTTCCCCTCGTTGGCCTTGGGGTTGGCGAGGTCGATAGGCCGGTGCGCGATATTGTAGTCGCCGGAGACTATCACGTGCCGCCCCGACGCGACTAGCGAGTCGCATAACGCGAGGATCGAGTCGCAGAAGCCGATCTTGTACGCGATCCTCGAGCCGCCGTCCTGGCTGTTGGGGAAATAGGCCGAGACCAGGACATAGTCGACGAAGTCGGCCACGAGGGCCCTCCCCTCATCGTCGTACTCGCCCTCGCCAAGGTAGGAGATCGATCGAGGCTCCCGCTTGGATAGGATAGCGACCCCCGAATAGCCCTTGCGCTTGGCCGAGGCCCAATAGGCATGATAGGTGCCGCCGCGGCCGTCCGATGGCGCGAGGTATTCCGGCGAAAGCTGATCGGGGTCCGCCTTGGTCTCCTGGAGGCAGACCGCGTCGGGGCTCTCCTTCTTGAGCCAGTCGAAGAGGCCCTTGCCGGCGATAGCGCGTACGCCGTTGACGTTCCACGAGAAGATCCTGGTCACTGCTCCTCCTGTACCTGCAAGTCGACCTGGAGGACGAGCCTGTAGCTCTTGCCACGGTAGGCCGTGAACTTGCGAGTCAGGGTGTAGTCGCCAATGCGGCAGGTGACGCTGTGCTCCCCCGGCTCCATGGTCATGGAGGGCTTGGCGACCTGGTCTATCCTGGCCCCGTCCAGGCTCACGATCGCCGAGTCGGGCGCCTCGATGACGAGGACCGGAGTGGTGTCCTGGAGCTCGACGACGAGTTCGAGGGTCATGCCCTGGTCTAGCGCGAAACTCCTCGACTCGTCCCGGTAGGCCTCCGAGGAGATGACCAGCGTATGCGGTCCCGACTTAAGGAGGACGGGTTGGGACGGGTCGATTTTCTTGTCGTCCACCGTGGCCTCGATCGGATAATGCTCGACCGCGCCCTGGGGAGCGCCACCGGAGGCGCCCTCGGGATATCGCAGCTTGATCGAGAGGGCCCCCTCGTCCGATAGGAGAGGCCTCACCCGAACCTGGAACTTCGCGGACTCGACGTCGGGCGAGAGTCCTTTGGCTATAGGCACGAGCCTGAAGAGGAAGGGAAAGTCCTTCTGCTCCACCAAGGTAGGTATGAGGGTGGCATAGGGGCTCGGCTTGATCGAGTTGTCGGGCTTGACGGGAATCTGGATCGCATAACCTGCTCTCGCCGGCAGGGGCTGCATGAGGACCCGATCGCCGCTGTAGTCGAGCCTTTTCCTATCGGGCGCGGGGGCGATCCTTCGCCACAGCTCGTAGGCGAAGCCTCCGGGCGCGGCGATGACTGCCTGGGGCGACCGGATCTCGATCTCGAAGCCTTGGACGAAGGGGGAGTCCTTGGGCATGATCACCGCCACGGACTCGTCGTAGCCGATGGCGAGGCGCGTTCCGTCGGCGTTGTCGGGGGCGATCAGGACGACGCCGGCGACGAGGGCGCGGAGATCCTCCGCCCAGGCACTGCCGCCGGCTCCGCCGGCGAGGATCGAGAGCGCCGACGAAACGGCGAGGGCTGTGGCGGCGCGTCGGTATCGCGTGCTGTCCATCATTTCCCCTTCGGGATGAGCGGCTCGGGATCGCGCTGCTCCCCGCGGAATCGCACCTCGAAGTGGAGGTGAGGCCCGGTGGACTCTCCAGTCGACCCTACGTTCCCTATTATCATACCCGATTCGACCTTGTCGTTCAATCTCACGCGCCTGGCGGAAAGGTGTCCATAGACGGTGGACCAGCCGTCCTCGTGCGTTATGACGATATACTGGCCGAGGACCGCGTCGGTTCCCGTATCGGTGACCACGCCGTCGCGCGCGGCGTAGACGTCCGTGCCCATGGGCGCGGCGAGGTCCACTCCCGTGTGGTAGGCCGGATGATGGGTAATGGGGCTCTCGCGCATGCCGAAGCCCGAAGAAAGGATGCCCGAGGGCAGCGGGAAACGGAAGAGGAGGCCGAGGAAGAGGGCCCGCTCCTCAGGACTGAATCGCGCGCCCGGGTAGAAACGCAAGACCTGGGTCTTCCCTTCGACGACGACCTTCACCGGATAGCCGGAATCCTTTTCTCGATAGGACAAGAGCAGGTCCAAGTCCGAGCCGGGCTCCTGCGACGCGAAGATCCCCGGCGCGCTCGGCGCCAGGACTCGCTCGCCGGCGAGGAAAGAGCGCGATCGGTCGAGGCGGTTGATCGTCGCGAGGGTCTCGTAAGGAAGGTTGAGCCGAGCAGCCAGGGAGAAGAGATCGACGGACGCGCGGACGGTATAGGCGTAGATGACCAGATCGGGAGGCTTGGTGCCGTTTTGGATCGCCTCGTAGGATCGGGCGAGCTGTTCTTGTTGTTGGGCATAAATGATGTCGTCCTGCCCGAGGGTGGAAAAAGCGGGGTAGGCTTGGGCTTGGACCTGCGCATCCGAGGCGGCGAATAAGGCCGTTATCGCTACGCCAGCGACGACGCTTCGCCGCTTCATGGAGCGCGGCGCCTCCGGCGAGGTCCCCGGGCCGCATGGTTCGCCGGCCCGCGGCGACGAACGGCAAACGCGATCCGCACGACTATGAAGACGGCCACGGCGAGGGCTGCCGCGATCGAGTAGGCCGCCTTGGCTTTGGTCGCGAAGGTCCACACGGGCCAGGCGATGGCGAAGGAAATGGCGAGCACCAGGAGGGTCGAGGTCAGGAAGGCCCGCAACCTCGCGAGCGGCGGACGCCGCTCCCCTCCGCGTCGAGGGGACTGACGCAACGCCATGTGTTCGCGATCCATAGAAAGACACCCTAGACGCTGGGCTTGCAGCGGGTCAAGCCTCAGGGAGGTTTTTCGAGGTCTCTTTAAACGTCGCCGCCCAAGACCGAATCGACGAGCGCGCGCATCGCGCTATCTTCTGCCGCGTCGGACGAAGATTCGCCTCCTGCGAGGGCCTTGTCCGTATTCAGCCTGAAAATACCATCGCGATACTCGATTATCCCGCCCTCGGCGCCCCCGAAAACCTCTTCGTCCTCGCCGAGGAATTCGGCCTCCGCCCAAGGTTGGCCCTCGCCGACGACGACCAGCTCTTCAATGACTCGACCCCTGTCGAATGCGGCGAAGGGCCGATAGGCGATCCAAGGCCCGAGATAGCGGTCCAGGTCCGAGGGCGATCCCCCTGTCTCTTCCCCCGCGCCCTCGAGCTCGAACGCAGGTTCGGCCTCGATCTCGCTTTCGCTTGCGCTTGCGCTTGCGCTTGCGCTTGCGCTTTCCGGTTCGAGCGAAAACTCCGGTTCGTCCTGAGACGCTTCGAGCTCCTCGAGGATCTCCGATCGCGTCGCGTCGGCTTCGGCGGCTCCTGCGGGCCCCATGTCCCATTGTTCGAGGGAAGAGAGATCTATCGAGGAAAGAAGCAACTCGAACTCAACTTCTTCCAGAGGTTCGAGTCCCGACTCCCCTACTTCATCGTCCTGGGGGGAGGAGCGGCCCGTCCCTCGCCTTCCGCGTCGTCCGATCCGAGCGCCTCTAGCTCTTCAGCGACTTCGGTTTCCTCGAGCTCGACGAAACCGATCCTATCCGCGATTGCCTCGTCGGCGAGCTCGATCCCGGAAGCTTCGGCGTTGACCGCATGGACTGCCGGGGGCTCCGGAGACGACAAGGAAATTGATCGTACGGGCTCGCTTTCCTCGGTCTGTGGTTCTAGCTCTTCCAGTTCCTCGAGTTCTTCCAGTTCTTCGGCTTCTCCCGGAACTTCTGGCGCCGGGGCTTCAACCGACCCCTGAGGCTCGAGGAATTCTTCGGCATAGCGAACGGAGACTGGTTGCAAACCGCCGAATCTGTTGCGACCGAGACCGCGAGGGAATTGATTGTACGGGCTCGCTTTCCGCGAGCTGCGGTTCTAGTTCCTCGAGTTCTTCTAGTTCTTCGACTAGTTCCTCGGCCTCTACCGGCGCCAGGGGCGCCGGAGACTGCAGGGAAACTGATTGTACGGGCTCGCTTTCCGCGAGCTGCGGTTCTAGTTCCTCGAGTTCCTCGAGTTCTTCTAGTTCTTCGACTTGTTCCTCGGCCTCTACCGGCGCCGGGGGCGCCGGAGACGGCAGGGAAACTGGTTGTACGGGCTCGCTTTCCGCGAGCTGCGGTTCTAGTTCCTCGAGTTCTTCTAGTTCTTCGACTTGTTCCTCGGCCTCTACCGGCGCCGGGGGCGCCGGAGACTGCAGGGAAACTGATTGTACGGGCTCGCTTTCCGCGAGCTGCGGTTCTAGTTCCTCGAGTTCTTCTAGTTCTTCGACTTGTTCCTCGGCCTCTACCGGCGCCGGGGGAGTAGGAGACTGCTCGGGAATCGGGCCTTTCGAGGTTTTTTTCTGTTCGGCGCCCTTTGTTGAGGGGCCGACCTGCGTCGAGGCAGGCAGGACGAAAGTGCCGCTCTTCAGGGCCTCGCCGAGGAGGCGCTCGATCTCCTTTAGGCCGATCGCGCCGCGCTCGCCGGTGGAAATGTCGCCGCCCGCTCGGCCGCCGAGCACGGCTAGGATCTCGTCCCAGCTTTTGTCGATGAGTTCGTCGACATCGGCCTGGCGGTTCTTCCGTAACGCGCCGATGCCCGAGCGGATCGCCTTCCGGACCTCGGGCCTTCTGGCTTCGAGCTCCCGCTGCCAACGGCCGAAGTCGAGGTCCGACTTGTTCTCGACGTACTCTTCGAGGAGATTGATTTGGAAACGCTTGATCCGGTCGGAGAGGACCGTCATGCGGTCTTGCCTGATATTGAACAGCAGAAAGGCGAGAAGGTATGCCGTGACGAAGAACGAGGCGAGGAGGATCCACTTCATCGCTGTCGGAAGCGCAAAATCGCTCGCCGGAACTATGTATCCGACCCTGCCCGCTCCCTCCACGATCCTGCTGAACAGCACGTAAGACTCGCCCGCCGCGACGGTCGCGGCGCCGTTCGCGGCGTTGCCGACGGAGGTCGCGATTGTTATCGGCTTGTCGCCGAGGCCCGAGGCCCAGAGCCCGGCGGCCCTCTGGGGCAGGGTGGAGCGGTAGACCTCGGGCACGCGGAACAGGAGCCCGCCAGCGTCGGCGGGCACCGCGTTCTCGCCGATCGGAACGAGGCCGTTGCGCGCGAGCAGAGAGGCAAGCGCCTCGAGGGAGACTTGGAATACCGCGCTGCCCCTGTAGATGCCGTAACTGTCCGAGAAAGGCAGGGAATAGACGAAACCTCCCGCGTCCGGATCGATTCGTACCAGCCCTTTCGAGCCCTCGGGAGCGGAGATCGATTCGTAGGGGGGATCGCCGGCCGCGCCGTAGTTCCGGAAGACCGTCTCCAGCTGGCTCTTGGAGAGGATGTCGCCGGGGATGGTGCTGAAATGCAGACGCTTGCCGTTGGCGTCGATCAGGCGGACACCCGAGAGGCCGGCTGTCTCCTCTTGGAGCTTGCCGAAAAGATTGGCCCGATCGAAGGCGTCCTGAGAGCTGAGGTTGGGGAGGAAGCTCCTTCGGACCGAGTCTTGCTCGAGGACCGCTCCGAAGCGGGCAAGGTTTGAGGCGTTGAAAGCGGCCTCGGCGTCGGCCACCTTTGCCAGGGACGCTTCGATTCCCCGGACGATGGAAGGATTTCGGAAACTCGACTCGAACAGGTCGAAGAGTCCCGAGAATGCCGCCACGGCGAATGCCGCGAAGAGGAGCACGGCAATAAGGAGGCTTGCGCTCGCTTTCTGGCCTACAGTCATCTCCTCTTCGCCTTCGCTCCCTTCTATAATGTACTCTCGAGAAGGCCTTCCCTCGAATATCGGTCCGAAAAGGGGACTCTACACCGCAAACGCCTGAGACGGAAAGGCAGACGCCGGCCGTCGCCTTGCTAGCGGTCTGATGCAGCGGCCTATACTCAGGCCCATGCGGATTCGCGACATCAACCTGAAGTTCAAGGTCCTCCTCCTCTCGCTCGGCGGAATGCTCATCATCACGACGATTATCGCCCAGTTCTATATAAGCGACATCTCGGCCCAGGCCCGGGCAGCAATACTCGAGAAGAGCCGGGCGATCGTCTTGACCGTCGAGGCCACCCGCGACGCCATGGCCGAGCGGATCAGCGCGGGGGTCATGACCGACCTCCCCACCCTCGCCAAGAAAGTCGACCGAGCCACGCTGCTCAAGGCCGTTCCGATAATCACCGCCATCGAGGTCGCCGGCAAGAACGCGCAGGAAGGCGATTACGAATTCCATGTCCCAAAATTCCAGCCCCGTAATCCGGCCAACGAACCCAAGGGCATCCAGATCGAAGCGCTCAAGAAACTCGAGTTGGGGGAGCTGCCGGAATACATCAAGTCCGACGGTCGATCCGTGTACTACTTCCGCCCGATCAAGCTGACAGCGGACTGCCTGTACTGCCACGGCGAGCCGGCCGGAACGATCGATCCCGTCGGCGGCGTGAAAGAAGGCTGGAAGGTCGGGGAGGTGCATGGCGCCTTC
>CAWHFT010000045.1:0-11691 GCA_963828175.1 uncultured Spirochaetota bacterium | reverse complement strand
CGAGCAGGGTCGTCCCGTCCGGGATCGCCATCGCATCGGCCAAAGTCAGCAAAAGGACGGGAATAATCCATGCGTAACAAAGGCTTGTATCTCGGCATTCTCTTGATGGCCATGGGCGCAGGCGTGCGCGCCGAGTCGCGCGCTGTCGATTCCGGCGCCTACGCCGGCTGGGTCGAGGCCGCCCTCGGCGCCGGCGTCTCGGGCGCCGGTCTCTTTACCAGGTCGTGGGTGGTCGCGCGACGGCAAGGTCGCCCTAACCGAGCATCGCGATCCGGGCGAGGCGGCTCCCATGATATTCGTGCGGCTCCGCGTCATCGATGCGGTCGAAGACACTTTGCTATTTGACCGCACCGTGAGCGTCGATCCGACAGACCCGAGCGTCGCCAGTACATCGAGCATCGCCGGCCTCCCGGATTGCCTCGACTTCGAAGCCGCCATGCGAAATGCGGCGATCGAGGCGTTGCCCGCGCCGGCGGGCGGCGAAGCGTCGAGGATGCGGGCCTTCCCCTTTGCCTACAAGGACTCGGTTATCGACGCCGCCGTCGAAAGCGCCTCCGCCGGCCAGGTCGAGGGCGAGCCCTCACCCAGGCGCTCGTACTCAGTCTGGGTCCGCTCGAGCCTCAAAGGCCGAAAGAAGATTACCGACGGCGTGGAGCAAGCCGATTCCATCGAGATGCTCGGCTATTTCGCCAGCCCGTACGAAGCGCGGATACTCACGGTCTTCGACCTCATCTCGCGAGGCTTCGAAGGCGACCCGACGAGGAACCCCCGCTTCTCCGGCTGCTACCTCGAGTCGAGGTTCGAGAAGAACTGATTCAAAACTACTGCGGCGTGTCGTTGAGCTTGTCAACGTCCCAGCCGCGCGCGCACCCACAGGGCCATGTCCGAAGTGCACTCCTGCCTGATCTCGTGCCCCATGTCGTATTCGCGGTACGTGAGCTCCACGCTCTCGCGCGATAGGCGGTCCCTGATGGCCCGGCCGTTGCGGATCGGCACGATCTCGTCGCGCACGCCGTGGCTGACGAAGATCGACAGGCCGCGCAGCCGTTCGGGCGCGGCGATGCGCGGCAGCACTTCCGGCAGGATGCGGCCGCTCGCCGCGACGACCCCGGCGACCTTCTCGGGCTCGGTGAGGGCCGCGCCGAGGCTCATCATGGCACCCTGGCTGAAGCCCATGAGGTAGACGCGCCCGGGGTCGACGCCGTAAGCATCGACCAGCTCGTCGATGAAGCCGAGAAGCGCGAGACGGCTCTCCTCGGCCTCGTCGGGCTCGATCACGTTGCCCGCCGGATCGAAGGCCACATGGAACCATGCGTACGAGCCCGCTCCGATCTCGTACGGGGCGCGGGCGCTCACGAAGAAAAAGCGCCCGTCGAGCTTGGATGACATGAAGTACAGGGAAGTCTCGTCTCCTCCGAAGCCATGGAGGAGCAGCATGAGGGGCGGCGCTCCGGCCGAAGGGACGGAGGGCTCCTTTTTACGGTGGGTCAAGGATAGGGTGGTTGGCATGATGAAAATATACAAATACCGGCGAGAGCAAGGCGACAACTAAAGCCAATCGGGAGGATCCTCGGGCGTGAGGATCATCCGTTCGCGAGAGGCTACGCAGTTCAATATTTACAGCTTCTCTGCATATGAACTTTCGCCGCCCTGGCCGTAGGAGTGCTTGGCCTGGTAACTCGTGTGGACATACTTGTTGCCTGGTCCCAGGAACAGCGTGGCGGCCGCCGCTTGGGCGGGGCTGTCCAAGAAGTACGCGAGGGTCGGGCTCGCGAAGGAGGAGAAGTCGCAGCCTTCGTAGGCCAGCGCCGAACCTCGCTCGCATGTCGCGAGCGAGGTCTGATCGACGTCGTAGGAGAAGCGGCAATCTTCGAACAGCACGCGGGCGCGCTGGCCCATGTACATCCCGACGTTGCCCGAGAAATCGATGCCCTGCAGCACGACGTCCCCGCCGAAGCCGAAGGCCGCCAGGTCCTTGCTGCCCGCATACCTCAGGACAGTACGGCGAGGCACGCCGATGACGCTTATGGCCTTGTCGAGGTTGACCTCGGATCGAAGCTCGTACTCGCCCGCCGCGAGCTCGATCACGTCGCCCGCCGCAGAATTGTTCAGGGCGAACTCGAGGCCCTGTCGCGGATCGGGAGAGTCGGCCAGCACCGTCCAAAGCCTGGCTCCCCGAGTCTTGAAGCTCCAGGCCAGGCTCTCCGTCTTGCCGCCGATCGTGAGCGCTGCGTCGACGGAGTAGGTGGCGCCCCGCTCGAGCGGCGCCTTGGGAAGGATGAAGACCGCGTCGAAATTGTCGCGATAGCCGCGCGAGATCGAGGCGGCGTCCCCCGAGTAGATCTTCATGTCGGGCGCGGCGACGGCTGGCTTGCCGGGAAAGCTCACCCATGCCGGCAATTCCTCGCCTCGGGAGTTCTTGAGGCTGACACGGGCGTCCTGGAAGGCCTTCGTATCGTCCCAGCCGAGGGAGATGGTGATCGGGTATCCGGTCGGCGGATCGCCAGGCTTGTGGTCGGGGCGAGGCTCGGGATACTCGCCATCGCCGAAGTCGGTCAACGCGTCGTCGAAACCGTTGGGCGGAAAAACGACGAAGCGTGGGATCTTCGGCGAAGCGCCAGGCGCCTTGCGAGTGACGAATACCGTGCCGCCGCCCCCCGCGCTGCCGGCTTTCGTGAAACCGAGCCCGACGAGGCTCTCCTCCGGCCTCAGGAACTGCATTCGGTGAAGGGCGCCGGCGAGCAGGCCCTCGAGGTTCGAGAGAGGATCGCCGTAGCCCGAGCTGATCCCGCTCGTCTTCGCCGCCTCGTCGCCGAGCTTCGTGTAGTACTTGCTGGTCGAGACCTCGAAATGGCCTGAAGGCAGGTTGGAGCCAGCCGTGGCGAGGAGGTAGTCCGTGTGGGCCTGTCCCATGACGCTGAGCTGCGGATCGTAGACGTAGGGCGCGAGGCCCGCGGCGACTCGATACTGGTTGAGCCGGTTGAGGGCGAGCGCTCGATCGGCCGGATAGCCTTTGGGCAGGGCGATGAGTCCCGTCGGCTCGACGGCGGGACCTGGCAGGCTCGCGTGCAGCATGCGCGAGAGTTCGGCGAGCTCGGGCGGAAGCGCAGCCCCTGGCGCAGGAGCGGCAGCGGCTGGCGCAGGAGCGGCCGTCCCGGTCGAGGACCCGGCCGCCGGAAGGCCGCTACAGGACGAGGCAGTCGCGGCGATGCAGGCGACTAAGGCTAATGCTCGGATGGTCCTCGGCATGCGGTTACCCTCTTACTGTGACGTATCTATATTGTATCGCTAACTCGGAGATCCCTGCCCGGTAGGGAAGTCCATTTCGAAAACAGTCCCCTCCGAGCTGCGGAGTTCGGTCCGCCCACGTAATTGCTCGGAGAGTATTTTTACAAGCTTAAATCCCAAGGATGACGCATCCCCGTAATTTATCCCGGACGTCAGCCCCGTCCCATTATCGGTGAGTCGCAAGAAGGCTCGGCCATTGCTCTCGCGCAACTCGATTGCGATCCGTCCGCTACTCTCCGCAGGGAACGCATACTTCAAAGAATTAGTGATTATCTCGTTAACGATAAGCCCGCAGGGAATTGCCTGATCGAGTTCGACAGGGATTTCGCCGTCAATCATCAGCTGCAACTCTATCTTGGTGCCGTCCCCTTGAGACTGAAGAATTTGAGTCGAGAGCTCTCGGATGTAATCCCCAAGGTTCACCTGGTCTAAATTATTATTTTTGTACAGCTCTTCATGGATCAAGGCCATCGAAGAAATGCGGTTCATGCTTCCGACAAGAGCCTCCTTGGCTTCAGGGTTGGTTAGGCGATGGCTTTGCAGACTGAGCAGGCTGGAGACGATTTGCAGGTTGTTCTTGACGCGATGGTGTATCTCCTTGAGAAGCGTTTCGTTGATCGAAAACTGGATATCGAGGGCGACCTTTGCGGCTTTTACCTCTTCAAGCTCAGCATTGATCTTAGTATTAAGCTTTAATTCTTCCACGTTTGCTTTTTCGAGCAGTTCATTCATTTCTCGGCTTTGTTCATGAAATCTGGCACTGATTGACAAGGACAGGAAGGCGATTTCTAAGCTTGAACCTATTTGCAAGCCATAATTGGATAAAAAATTGCTCTCGATGACCCCGAGGATCTTGAGCCAGTACAGGGCGCCACCCACTAGTAGAAACGAGAAGGAAAACATGACGAAGCGAGCCGTCCGATTCCCTCGAAGCAACAGAAGGAAGCCGACATACATCAGGAACGTAGCCTGGCAAAACACGAGAACTGCTGCAAGCTGAATGGCCGAAGGAGTAATTTAAAAAGAAGGAGGCGAAGAAGCTGCCGCAGAGTACCGCCTCCGATAGCGTAAAAAATTTCCTAAATCGTCGTACCTCTGGGGCGTTTTCAAAGAAGACCCAAAGGAAAACGGTTACCGCCAACTCGAACAGAGCCAAGCTCTGAGGAAGAATTTTAATGATTGTCCCAGGACTGCGGCCACAGAAACTCGTACGTGAGCCCGCTTTGGGTTGCCATGAAGAATCCGAACAGAAGGATGTATATCGTATATAGCAGGAAGGCAGGGAACCGAAGGACCGTAAACATGAAGAGGTTATAGAGGGCAATGATGATCACGAAACCGAAGTAGAGTCCCAAAATCAAAAGCTGAATATTGTTGGAATCGATAAACTGACCCTGCCCCCAAAGGCGTAGCGGAATCTCCATGCGATCTGCATTGGCCAAGCGAAGAAATACCGAATACCGAGCTCCCGAGTCTAGGACAAGTGGAAATACGAAATTTCGATTCAGAACCGGCCGCTCCGCAAATGGTCTTCTAAAACCTGTTTGGTAGCGTTCGACCACTTCCCCATCCCGAACTAGGAAAAAACCAACCTCATCCATCAGGGGGTAAGCCAATTCAAGGTACTCGCGCGTTTCTTCAGTCACCGAAGCCAAATCGATTTTTACCCAATAGACACTTGTCGTAAATCCAAAATCGGCCTTACCGATTTTCAGCGGTGAGAATACCATACTGCTGTTCAGCAGATCACCTATGCTCAACACACCTGCTTTGTCTTGGACATACGAAACCAGATTGGGCGCTGGGTGTGGGCTGGATTGAGGAAATGAACCTGGCTCTCCATGAGCGATATTCGCTCCCGTAAAAAGAAACAACATGACAAGCGGATAGACTTTAGCCATCATCCCTTAGCTTGTTTTGTCGGATGAGAGCCGGCGATCGGCAATCCCACCTTCAGCCTGTCGTAGACGATCTTCCCCACTCCCCAGGCTAGCGCGATCCCCGCGATTTCGTCGGCGATGTAGTGCTGCTTGACGAAAAGGGTCGAGAGGACCGTGGCGACCGCGACGGCGCCAGTCACCGCCGCGATCGAAATCGTCAGTGCGTTGCGCTTGATCCCGAGGTAGCGGTACCACGCATAGAACACGATTACCGACACCGCGGCGTGGAGGCTGGGGAAGCAGTCGAACGAGGGGTCCTTGGCGAAATAGGCGTACATCGCGTCGGCCCAGCGATTGCCGATGATGGGATGGGCGGCCAACTGCGCCCGGTAGACGTCGGTGGTGACGGGGAACACGAGATAGACGAGGTCGGCGACGAGGTTGATGAGGACGAGAGACCAGGCGAGCGCGTAGCCGCGCTTGTAGTCGATGAAGGCGAAATAGACCATCGTGGCCTCGGCCACCCAAAAGAAGATATAGAGGTAGACGATGGCCCACTCGGGCCTGAAGGGGATGATGTTGTCCAGGGCGGTATTGAGGTGGAAGCCGCTCGGATAGAGGCTGCCGGTCCAATCGTAGACGACCCCGTTGAGGACGAGATTGAATACGACCGCCATGAGGAAGAGATTGGCGACGATGTACACGAGGGCTTCGCTCGCCTTGGAGCTCTTGCCCTTGAAAAACGCCCTCTCGACGAGGCTCTGCAGCTTTCCGATCGCCGACATGCCGCGCCTCAAGCCTTTTTCCCGTAACGCAGCAGCACTACGCCCTTGTCGAGGCTGCGCGTTTCGAGGAGGGTCAGCGGAAGCGCGGCCGCAGACTCCGCGAAGAGGCGTTTGCCGGCGCCGACGAGTATCGGGTACACGAGGAGCCTCCATTCGTCGACAAGAGCGCGGGAGCCCAGCCACCTGGCGAGCTGCGCCGAGCCGAAGACGAGGATGTCCTTGCCCGGCCCCTCCTTGAGTTTTGAGATCGCCGCCTCGTGATCGCGCGACAGGATCGTGCTGTTGCTCCAGCTCGCCTTCTTGAGGGTCGATGAGACGACGTACTTGGGCAGCCCGTTCATCCGATCGGCGAAGCCGGCGTCGTCCTTCATGGTCGGCCATGCGGCGGCGAAGCCCTCATAGGTTATGCGACCGAGGAGGAGGGCCTCCCCGTCGAAGAGCTCGCCCTGCTTGAACTTCATGAACTCTTCGCTGGCGTAAGGCATCGTCCAGCCGGCGCGCTCGCCCAGGGATTTCTCTCCGCCCGGAGCCTCGACGACTCCGTCGAGGCTGATAAACTCGGAAACGATCACTTTGCGCATGCCCGAAGTATACTCCATTTCGCTCGTCCGGGGAGGGCACCCTTCGCCAAGGTTTCCCTCCCTCGCCCTAACGCCCTTTAATCGATTCATGTTCCTATCCTAATCGACCGGCCTTATAATCGTTCCCAGCCTTGAAATATCCGTGCTTTCTCCCAAGGAGGGATTATGAAAAGAGCGATTTCGTTTCTCGCCGTAGTAGCTTTAGCGACTGTCTGCGCCTTCGGCCAGGACGCGCCGAAAGCCCTCGTCGCGGCTGCACAGAAGGAAGGCCAGCTGACAGTCATCGCCCTCCCCCACAATTGGGTGAACTACGGCGAGATGATCACGACCTTCTCCGCCAAATACGGCATCACCGTCAACGAGCTCAATCCCGACGGCTCCTCCGCCGAGGAAATCGAGGCCATCAAGGCCAACCAGGGCAACATGGGCCCCCAAGCCCCCGACGTCATCGACGTCGGCCTGAAGTTCGGTCCCGACGCCAAGGCCTCGGGACTTCTGGCCCCCTATAAGGTAGCCACCTGGGCCAGCATTCCCGACAGCGTCAAGGACAAGGATGGCTACTGGTACGGAGACTATTACGGCGCCCTCGCCTTCGAGGTCAACACCGATATAGTAAAGAACGTCCCCAAGGACTGGGCCGACCTCCTCAAGCCCGAGTACAAGGGCAAGTTCGCGCTCGCTGGCGATCCCCGCATCTCCAACCAGGCTTTCCTCACCGTCCTCGCCGCATCCCTCGCCATCGGCGGGAAGGGCGGCGACGTCGGACCCGGCCTCAAGTATTTCGCCAAGATGAACCAGGCCGGCAACCTAGTGCCTCTCATCGCGGTAACCGGCACCATCGCCTCGGGCGAGACCCCCATCACGATCGAGTGGGACTATAACGCCCTCTCCAACCGCGACACCCTCGCGGGCAACCCCAACATCCAGGTAGTGGTCCCGGCTACCGGCGTCGTGGCCGGCGTCTACATCCAGGCCATAAGCG
This sequence comes from uncultured Spirochaetota bacterium, assembly GCA_963828175.1. Taxonomy (GTDB): domain Bacteria; phylum Spirochaetota; class Spirochaetia; order Treponematales; family Rectinemataceae; genus UBA1306. The sequence goes on along the minus strand of CAWHFT010000045.1, from coordinate 4,175 downwards.
CCTACGCCCCCCACCCCAACGCCGCCAAGCTCTGGATGGAGTACCTCTATTCGGACGCCGGCCAGCTCATCTGGCTCAAAGGCTACGGCCACCCGGTTCGCTTCAACGACATGGCGAAGCGGAAGGCGATCCCCGCCGATCTCGCGGCGAAGCTTCCTCCCGCGGCCGCCTACGCCAAGGCAGTCTTCCCGAGCCTCGACGAGCAAACCGCCGTCGGCAAGTCCGTCGCCGACAACTGGGACAGCGTCGTAGGCGCGAATATCCAGAAGAAGTAGCCGGAACCATCATGGCGTCGAGGAGGAAGGCGGGCTGGGCGTGGATGGGGACGATCCCTTTCATCGCATTCGCCTTCCTCTTCATGATCGTCCCGGCCAGCTCCATCGTGGCCGGATCCTTTCAGGACTCTGCCGGCGCCTTAACGCTAGCAAACTTCACGCACCTCTTCACCCCGAGCATCCTCGCGTCCTACCTCGTGACCATCAAGGTCAGCGCGACGACCGGGGTCCTAGGCGGTCTCCTCGGCTTCCTCATCGCCTACGGCATCTCGATCGGCGGCCTCCCCAAGTCGCTGCGATCCTTCATGTCGACCTTCTCGGGCGTGGCCTCCAATTTCGCGGGCGTCCCGCTGGCTTTCGCCTTCATCGCCACGCTGGGTCGAGTGGGCTTCGTAACGATGCTCCTGCGGACCGTCTTCGGCTTCGAGCTCTACGACGAGGGTTTCAACCTCTACAGCTTCTGGGGCCTCACCCTCACCTATACCTATTTCCAGATCCCCCTGATGATCCTCATCATCGAGCCCGCCCTCGACGGAATGAAGAAAGAGTGGCGGGAAGCCTCGGAGAGCCTGGGCGCATCGAGCCTCCAGTATTGGCTCAAGGTCGGGATCCCCGTTCTCTTGCCCTCGCTCCTTGCCGCGTTCATCCTGCTCTTCGGCAACGCCTTCGGCGCCTACGCCACCGCCTACGCGCTCACTGGCGGGCTCATCAACATCGTGCCCATCCTCATCGGCGCCCAGATTCGCGGCAACGTCCTGCACGACGCGAACCTCGGCTACGCCCTGGCCTTCGGCATGGTGATCGTGATGACCCTCAGCATCCTCGCCTATACCGCTCTCCAACGCATGAGCTCGAGGTGGGTCAAATGAAAAGGCGCCGCCGACTCTCCTGGCTCTGGCTCTCCATCGGAATCGTCTACTTCTTCCTGCCGCTCGCCGCGACTTTCCTGTTCTCGCTGAAGGGCCGGAAGGGCGTCCTCTCCTTCGCCGCCTACCATAACGTCTTCGCGGACCCCGATTTCGTCAAGACGTTCGGCTTCTCGCTCGAGATGGCAATCCTGACCGTCCTCGTCGGGCTCGCGCTCATCGTGCCGACCGCCATCTGGATCCAGCTCAAGGTGCCGAAGGCGAAGGGCCTCTTCGACGTGCTCACCCTCATGCCTTTCGCGATCCCGCCCATCATCCTCGCCTTCGGCCTCATCCGCAGCTATTCGCGCCCGCCGCTTCGTCCTGGTGTCGAGCCCCGCCCTCCTCGTGGCGGGCTACGTCGTCGTTTCGTTCCCCTACATCTACCGCGCGGTGGACGCGGGGCTCCGCGCGATGGACCTCCGAGGCCTGACGGAGGCGGCCCAGAGTCTCGGCGCGGGCTGGATGAGCCTCATCTTCCGGGTCATCCTGCCCAACCTGCGAACGGCCCTCCTCTCGGCGACCTTCCTCACGCTGGCCATCGTCATCGGCGAGCTCACGCTCGCGAGCCTGTTGGCCTGGCCGGCCTTCGGGCCCTACATGGCCCTCATGGGTCGCAACCTCGCCTACGAGCCGGCGGCCCTCGCCATCATGAGTTTCGCCCTCACCTGGGGGTCCATCGGCGCTCATCCAGGCGCTCGCGAAAACCGACAGAGACAAGCGCGGCGTCGGCGCCGGCGCCACGGAGTGCATTGATATGGCTTTTATTGAACTGCGGGGTATCGCGAAGAGCTTCGGGCGCAACACCGTCGTGAAGGGCTTGTCCCTGAGCGTCGAGAAGGGCGAGTTCGTCTCCTTCCTCGGCGGCTCGGGCTGCGGCAAGACGACGACCCTGCGCATGATCGCGGGCTTCGAGACGCCGACCGAGGGCAGCATCCTCCTCGACGGCGAGGACGTGTCGAGGGTGACGCCCAACAAGCGCAAGCTCGGCATGGTCTTCCAGAACTACGCCCTCTTTCCCAACATGACGGCGAGGCGCAACATCGCCTTCGGCCTCAGGATCGCTCGCGGAACGCGGGCAAGAAGAAGGGCGAGATCGAGGCGCGGGTCGACGAGATGCTCGAGCTCATCCACATGGACGAGTTCGCGCATCGCTATCCCCACCAGCTCTCCGGCGGCCAGCAGCAGCGGGTCGCCCTCGCCCGCGCCATCGCCATCGCGCCGAGGGCCCTGCTTCTCGACGAGCCGCTCTCGGCCCTCGACGCCAAGATCCGCGTGCAGGCTGCGCGACGACATCCGCGACATCCAGCGCAAGCTCGGCATCACGACGATCTACGTCACCCACGACCAGGAGGAGGCCCTCTCCATCTCCGACCGCGTCGCCGTCATGAAGGACGGCCTCATCGAGCAGATCGGCGCCCCCTTCGAGATCTACAACCGGCCCGCCACCCCCTATGTCGCCACCTTCATCGGGACGCTCAACGTCCTGCCCGCCGTGGTCGTCGACCCCGCGGCGGGGATGCTCGAGGTCGGCGGGCCAGGCCATTGAGCGCGCGGACCGGGCCTCGACGTGAAAAGAGGCGAGGAGTCTCCGGCTCAGCATTCAGGCCCGAGGCCTTCGAGTGGCGCGAAGCAGGAGCCGTGGACGAGCCGGCGTCGAGCGGCGCGGCCAACGCGCTTGCCGGAACCGTCGTCAAGGTCAAGCTGCTGGGCTCCATCGTGCGGCTGATCGTGTCGGTGGGCGGGCTCGAGATCTCGGCCGACGGCTTCAACGACCCTTCGCGCAGGATACCGAGCGTCGGCGAGAAAGTGCGCCTCGGCGTCAAGCCCGAGGCAATCATCATTTCCCTTGAAAATATGACCGCTTTCGTCAATAATTGAGCCTCCGGGACGATTTTCGACCCGAGTTGTCTCCATCGGAGGAATCATGAAAAGAATCGCGCTTCTGGCCGCTCTCGCCCTTACGGTCGTCTCGTTCTCGGCGGCGCAAAGCTCGGACGACCCCAGCCAAGTCTGCGACGCTGCGAAAGTAGGCCTCTACCTTCCCGACGATACTCAGGCGACCATCGATACCGGCACGTGGATCGCGTACTCGGCGTCGGAAACGCTCACGGTGATGCTGGACAAAAACGACAGCGTCCTCGCGGCGAAAGACTTGACGGACAAGAACCTCGCCAAGGCTTGCGCAGGCCAAGGGGTCAAGAACTATAAGTTCATCGACAGCTATTCGGACAACGGGCTCGTATACACCTATGGGCAAGGTACGTACAAGAACAAGGACGGCAAGAGCTTCGACGGGTTCTTCGGCATCCTCGACAACTCCGACATCAAGAATACGACCTTCTTCTTCGCCTTCATGGTCCCGAGCCTCAAGGACAAGGCCACTTACAAACGGATAGTCGGCATGGTCGACAGCATGGTGCCGATGCAGTAAAGTTCGGCCTCTAGATGAGGCCGATCGTTTTCTTCCTGCTCGCGCGGACGGCGGGCACGCTGGCTTTTCAGGTCCTGACCGTCGCGGTGGGCTGGCACATGTACGCCATGACGGGAAGCGCCTTCTACCTCGGCCTCGTCGGCCTGGCCCAGTTCCTGCCCATGCTCGCGCTGACCCTCGCGGTCGGCCACGTCGTCGACCGGTACGACCGCCGCGCCATAATCGTGGCCTGCCAGATCGTCGAGGCCGCCGCCACCGCCCTCTTGGCGGCGGCGAGCGCGTCCGGCCTCCTCGGCAGGGAGAGCATCCTCGCCATCGTGGCCGCCATCGGCGCGGCGCGCGCGTTCGAGGGGCCGGCCATGCAGGCCCTGATGCCGGCGCTGGTGACGACGGAGGACTTTCCGCGCGCGGCTGCATGGTCGGCCTCGGCTTTCCAGGTCGCCACGATAGTCGGGCCGGCCCTCGGCGGCCTGCTCTACGCCATGGGGCCGTCGATCGTCTACGCCGTCGCGGCAGGTCTGTTCCTGGGCTCGAGCCTCCTCGTCGCCGTGATGAAAACCG
>CAWHFT010000044.1:0-6866 GCA_963828175.1 uncultured Spirochaetota bacterium | reverse complement strand
ACGGTGGTCGGCTCGGTCTCCGTGAAGTTCGACAAGCTCGCCACCAAGGAGCCGCTCCTCGCCACGACCACCTGCAGCGCCGCCGTTCGCGGCACCGAGGTGAGATCTACGCCGGGATGGACGGCTCCTCGCTCGTCGCGGTCGTCTCCGGCGCGGTGGACCTGCAGTCGGGCGGCGCCACGGTGCCGCTCGCCGCCGACGAGGCGGTGCAGCTGCAGCCGGGCCAACCGCCGGGACCCAAGTTCTCGTGGATCGGCAAGCAGCTGGACTTCTCGGCCTGGGACCAGGGCAAGCTCCAGGACTACCTGGCCGACCCCGTCGCCTCGGCGCAGAAGGTGGAAGAGCAGCTCGCTAGCTACCGCGCCAGCCTGAACGACCTGTTGCCGCAACTGGCCCAGCAGAAAGCCGCCTACGACGCGGCCTACGCCCAGCTCAAGGCCCTCGTCGACGCCAAGGACGACGCGAAGGCCAAGGAGTATCGCGACAGCACGGTATTCCCCCTCATGCTCAACCAGGCATGCTATCCTCAATATCCGCTACTACGCCCTCACGTCGCTCTCGCTGCGACGCTTCGTCCTGGGCGGCATGTATATGCAGCTCAGGACCCGCCATCCGCTCGAGAGCGCCGATCCAGCTTTCTCGGGCTTCGTCGAGATATATTCTCGGATCCTCAAAGACTACGAAGAAAGCATAGTCCCTCAGCTCGTAGAGGCTGATATCTAGAGTAAGCGGAGGATTTCGATGAAAAAGCTTTGGATAGTGTTGGCCGCGGTCGTTCTCGTGGCCCTGTTCGCGACCTGTAGCCTGGTTGACTCCGAAGACGACGATCGACCAGTGCATCGCCAATTTTATGAACGATATAAATAACAGATCGATGCCAACGTATATACGACGCTTGATGTCAAGCTCAATACTATAATGAGGCTGTAGCCAGGCATCTAGACTATTCTGGGACGCTGTTTCCCCACCGCAGGCATTACTATACCCTCAGCAACCAAATTACTTTGGCAGCACCGTCACAGCTACGATCACCTCCTAATGAACCTTTCTATTCTCGGTGGAGTCTCTATCGCTTTTGTAATGTCGACCGATGCGACGGGCAATGCTGTGATTATTCGAGTACTATAACTGAAAATGGTTGCTACCAGTGTTTCAAATAAAATTACGGAGCAAAGTTACAAGCGGCGCCCACACGGCGCCGCTTCCTAACCTTCAGCGGAGGTCAGCATGGAGTTCACCGACATTCTCAACGTCTACGCGAAATACAACAAGCAGGCCAACGCCGAGATGCTCCGCATCCTGGGCACTTTGCCCGAAGCGCGCTTTCACGAGGCGGCGGGGAGCTATTACAAATCGATAGCGGGCCTCGTCAACCACGCCCTGCAGTCCAGTGCCGGCTCTCTAAAACGCCTGGCCGACGCGGGCTTCCATCCCGACCTCATCCAGCCCGCCATCGGCTCTTTTCCCCAGGTGGGCATGGGAGAACACCTGTTCTCTAGTCTGCCGGAGTTCGCGGCCCTGCGCGCCAAGGCCGACGACTGTTTCGTCGCCGTCTGCGCCGCGTCCACGCCCGTGGACCTGGATCGGACCTACAGCTTCCCGGGCAGGGACAAGCAGCATGAGGACCATGAGCTTCGGAGGCAACCTTCTCGCCCTCTACACTCATGAAGTCCACCACCGAGGCGGCGTGTCAGTGATTCTGGACGGCTGGGGCGTCGAGAACGACTGGTCGAGCCTCATGCGACACTTGTTCCTCTAAAAAAAAGGAGGGAGAATCGTGTTTCTCCCTCCTCTCAACACCGATTAATTAATCTGGAGCCCGAACGTGGTTGCGTCGAACGCTTGATTGGCCGCGAAATTAGAGCCGGAGTTGACGGTTACCGTCCCGGTGAAGCTCGTGGTCGACCCGTTGCCGGTCCCGGTCAAGGCGAATGTCGCCGAGGTGATGGGGCCATTCCCGAAAGTCAGTGTCCCGGCCAGAGTTCCGGTTCCGGGTCCGCTCGACGGCGATACGACATGCAGTTCAGCCGGGCCACTCACAGTGTACCCGTTCGAAGCGGCATAGCTGGTGAAGGTCACCGTAAACGAGTCGGTAGTAGTTCCCGAAACGGTGTTGGAGTTGCCGGACAAGTTCAACATGCCATTCGGCGAATAATTGATAGTGCCGCCTCCCGATGTCCACCCGCTGCCTTGCGCGTTCATGAGCGTCTGGATGCCCTCGATGGCGGCTTGAGCCGCTTGCGACACTTCCAAGGCATTGCCGAGCTGCATCTGATTCGCTTGGGCAACCGTGCCGTTGTTGGTGACCGTTCCCGTGAAAGTCGGGGGCGTGCTGCCATCCGTGTACGAAGTGACGCCGACATTGTTCCATGACGATGACGTTACCGGGCCGCCGTTATTGCTGCTCAAGACCAAGCTCGTGGCGGAAATTGTCCCATTCCCTCCCACGGGCGATTGGGTAAAACTCAAATCTATCGTGCCCGATACCGTGTACCCGGTAGTCGGATCTATGTAGCTGCTCAGGGCTATCGCGAGTGTGTATGACGCAGACTGCGTACTGCTACTGCCGTAATTAGCCATTGTCTCCGTCCCGGTCATTGTCTCGTTTATACCCGTAGGAGAATAGGTCACCGCGATTGGTGCGCTGCTATTAAACGTTATGCTCCATAACGACTGATTGTTCATCGTCGTGAAGATAGCCCCCATCACCGTTTGCCCGACTACGGATGCTTGCGCAGCTGTTATTTGGGTCGAGCCTCCGGATCCTCCTATGCCCAACGCCGAGCAGGAAGCCAGTAATCCCGCAAAAAAAAGGGAAACGATTAACACGAGTCCTGATACTGAAACCCTGCTATTTGTCCAAAACGTACGCAGATTTTCTTTCACACGACTCTCCTTTTCGGGTGAATATGTATTCCCGATTCGACTCGCAATGATTGTATATAGATAACTCTTTAATATACGAAAAACAATATATAAGGTATTAAGATGGTGTCTTGGATGGATCTGGACCGCATCGATCTCCACTGATCAATAAATATGGGTATATTCGGCTAAAGAATGAGCCGAAGGCCGATATACAGCAGCTCCACGGCGAGCGCGGAACGGCCGCCGCCCGTTTCCGGGCGCCGGGGCGATGTTGTTATGGGGTCGAAGCATGGCTCGCCGCTTAAGCCCAGATCCGCGCGTGACCACGGTCGGTTCGAAGATTTGGCTCTGGCGCTGCTCGTGGCCGCAGTCGCTGCCGCGCTGGTCTTTGTCCTGGGCTTGGCGAATCGCCGCGCGATCACCCAGAAAGACATCGACTCGGCGGTTCGGTACAGTCTCGATAATTCGCCGCCCCCGCCCTCGACGGCCTCGGTGGCCTACCGGGCGATCGAGCGCGCAGTCGTCAAGGTGCGGCTGCTGTGGGGCCAAGGCGCCACGGCCAAGGAAATCGGCGTGGGGACCGGCATCGTGATTACCGAAGACGGCACGATCATCAGCAACTTCCACGTGATCGCCGGCTCGGGCGCGGCGGGCACGCGAATAGGCCTCGTCTTCGCCGACGGCTCCGAGTCCGACGCGCGCGGCGTCGCCGCCGACCCGGACCGCGACCTGGCCCTGCTCGAGCCCGAAAATCCGCCCGAGGAGCTGGAACCCGCCACCGTTCGCTCCGTCGCCGGACTCCAGACCGGCGACGAGGTCTTTGCCGTGGGCTTCCCCTTCGGGATCGGGCCGTCGCTCACGGCCGGCGTCGTGTCAGGCCTCGACCGCTCCTACGTCTCGCCGATCCGCGGCAACGTCCTGTCGGGCCTCATTCAATTCGATGCCGCCGCCAACCCCGGAAGCTCGGGCGGCCCCCTCGTCGACCGCGACGGCGACGTGGTCGGCATCGTGTCCTCGATCCTCAATCCGAGCGAGCAGCGGGTCTTCATCGGGATAGCCTTCGCCATCCCGCTCGAGCAGGCGACGCGCGGCCTGCTCATCAACCCGTTCTGACCAGGAGCCGACATGGAAAACGCGGTGGATGGCTTTGGCGCGCATGGCGCGGTCCAGCGGTCGCGAACGGCCACCTCCTGGTCGAGGGCGTGCCGGGCCTGGCCAAGACGCTGACGATCAAGACCTTGGCCCAGGCCCTCCGCGGCACGTTCCACCGGGTCCAGTTCACGCCCGACCTCGTGCCCGCCGATCTCGTCGGCACGCGGATCTTCAACCAGAAGACGGGTGAGTTTTCCACTTCGCCGGGGCCGGTATTCGCCAATCTCCTGCTCGCCGACGAGATCAACAGGGCGCCCGCCAAAGTGCAGAGCGCGCTGCTCGAGGTCATGCAGGAGTACCAGGTGACGATCGCCGGCAGGAGCTACAAGGTGCCTCGGCCCTTCCTCGTCATGGCCACGCAGAATCCCATCGAGACCGAGGGGACCTACCAGCTGCCCGAGGCCCAGATGGACCGTTTCATGATGAAGGTCCTCCTCGACTACCCCTCGGGCGACGAGGAGTTCGTCATCGTGGAGCGGATCACCGGTACCCTGGAATCCGTCCAGGCCGTGGCCACCACGGAGCAGATCGTCGCGCTCCAGGCCGAGTCGCGGAAGGGATTCGTCGATCCCTCGCTGACGCGTTATGCGGTCGCTCTCTCGTCCGCGACGCGCGTGCCGGAGCGGGCCGGCCTGCCCGAGCTCTCGCGCTACCTGCTCTTCGGCGCGAGCCCCCGCGCCACGATCCACCTCGTGGAGGCCGCGCGGGCGCTCGCCTTTCTCCGGGGCCGCGACTACGTCCATCCTCAGGACGTGGTCGACATCGCGCCCGACGTGCTCAGGCACCGCATCGTGCTGTCCTACGAGGCGCTCATGGACTCGGTGACGAGCGACCTCATCCTGCAGAAGCTGATGGAGAGCCATGTCGAGCTCGCGCGGGATTGAGGCGAGGCTGCGCCGCCTCGAGTGGACGGTCCTACGAAAGCTGGACGGGCTGCTCCAGGGCGACTACCGCGGCCTGTTCAGAGGCTTCGGCATGGACCTCGCGGAGATCCGCGATTACCAGTACGGCGACGACCTCCGCTTCATGGATTGGAACGTGACGGCCCGACTCGGGTCGCCCTATGTCCGGCGCTTCGACGAGGACCGCGAGATCACGGGTCTGGCTCGCGCTCGACCTGAGCCCCTCGACCTATTTCGGGTCGGTCGAAACGAAGAAGATCGACCTGCTCGGCGACTTCGCCGCGGTCCTCGCGCGGCTGTTCACGAGGCGCGGCAACAGGGTGGGGGCCCTGCTCTACGACGCGGCGGCGCTCGAGGCCGTCCCCGCACGGAGCGGCCGCATGCAGGCCCTGTACCTCCTCGACCGCATCGCCTCGCGGAAGCGCCTCGCGCTCTCGCCGCCGACCGACCTTCGGCGCTTCCTGCGGGCCGCGCTCGACGTCGTCAGGCGACCAATTCGTGGGCGTCCGAGTGGAGGATGATGCCTCCCTCGCGGAGCACGCGCTCTTCCTGCCTCGCGATCTCGCGGGCTATCCGCAGGACGTCGCCGCGATGCGCGAAGCGGGCCGTGAACTCGGGCGAGCCGAAGAGGCGGCTGTCGTGCGCGGCGTCGAATGAGGTTGACGGCAGGAAATCCAGGGCGCCCGCCGCGCCCAGGTCCGCCTCGTAATGCTCGAAGCCCTCGCCGCTCAGGTCCCCGCAATCGATGCCGACGCTCTGGGCGCCGAGACTCGAAAGGATCCTGCACAGCCAGGGCTCGAAGAGGCTCGAGTAGGCTTGGCCGTCCCGCTTCGCGGCGCCCCCGGGGATCCCGCGCCCTACGTCGAGCGTGGCGCGACGGACCAATCCGGCTGGCGCCTTGCTCGTGCTAGAGCCGCAGGCGATGTCCAGTATCCGCTTGCCCTCGACGAGGGGCAGCCGCCAGTACGCCGCGACCACTCGGGCGTACATTTCGTGGACGATCTCGAGCGTTTCGGGCTCGAGCGCGACCTTCGCCTCAAGGTCGAAGCTTCGGACCAGGAAGCTGACCGAGCGGGCGAGCCGCTCCTCGTCCGCTTGGCGCTCGGGCAGGCGTATGCGTCGCATCAAAAAGCCTTCGATATCCATGCCCCTAATATTATCTTTCTTCTATGTTCCAAGAAGGAGAAAGTAGAATGATGAAGCCCCTTGCGCTCGCTCTTTTTTTATTCATAAGCCTGCCCCTCGTCGCCCAGCAGTACTCCTCGAAAGTCCTCGGCAAGGTGACGATGCCCAATAAAGCCGACCTCACCGTGGCCGTGGACTCGGCGGGTACGGTGATTCTGTCCACGGCCGCGCACAGTCTGTACATCGACCGACCGACCGCGGTCAGCCTCGCGACCAGCCTCGACGCGATCCTTGCCGGAATGAAGGACATCGAGGCCAAGGACATATCGGTGGTCGACTATCGAATGGTGGGCAGGCTCGTCAACGGCGGAACCCAGGACGCCGCCTTGGACTCGATCATGTTCCGCCTCGAGCTCAATTCGACCAAGGACGACAAGGTCCTCCTATCGATGTACTCCACGCGCAACCTGGAGGACATGCTGTTCACGACGGCGGCGGTCGCCCAGTTGGACGACCTGGTGAACAAGGCCCTGAAGTCCGTGGTCGAGTATGGCGATCAGTACACGTACATCCAGTCTGTCATCGACCAGATCGATGCGAAGGGCTTCAAATGAACGCTCTTTTAGGAGGCGTCAACCCTCCGTTTGAGTTTGGCCTTCGCGGCCCGGAAGCTGACGAGCGTGCCGAGTTCCTCGTCGTAAATGTTGAGACGAAGCGAGGAGAAGCCCGAGCGCAGCGTGATCGGCTTGACTCCCTGGACCTCGGGCACGCTCTCCTGGGAGCAATACTGAACTCGAACCAAGGCGTCCGGAGGGCAAG
>CAWHFT010000043.1:0-9106 GCA_963828175.1 uncultured Spirochaetota bacterium | reverse complement strand
TCATTGTGGTCTTGACCCCGTCGACGGCGTCAAGCTCGACGAGGAGTTCAAAGTCTCCATCGCCGCCCAGGCCTGCCTGCCCCTGCTCGGGCTGGATTTGGATTGGTACTCCGATTGGTCGACGATCATCGTTACGCCGCGCGAATACGACGTGCGCAAGCGCGACGTGGACGAGGCCGGCGTCGTCCACGAATACGACGACGAGTTCTCGGGCGAGTCCTTCGATCTTGGGCCCGTCGCCCTATCGCGCGTGGACGTGGAGGCGTCGGGATGGGGCGACGGCTACAACGTCGTCATCCACGAGATGGCGCACAAGCTCGACGGCAGGGACGGCTCCTACGACGGGTGCCCTCCCCTGCACCGGGGCATGGAATACGGCGCGTGGCGCGACGCCTTTCGCGGCGCCTACGAGTCGCTTCGCGCCTCGCTCGAGCGGCCGGCGCCTCGGCGCAGCCGCTCGTCGCGCGCGAAGCACGGGCCCCGGATCGATCCCTACGCGGCCGAGTCGCCCGACGAATTCTTCGCGGTCGCCTGCGAGTACTTTTACGAGAAGCCGGCGACGCTCCGCTCGGAGTATCCGCTGGTCTACGAGCAGCTGGCGCTATTTTTCAGGCGCGATCCGACGGCATAACCGATCACGTTTTACGCACATAGAGCGGGGAGGTGAGGGCCTCGCGCCCGTCCACGTTCAGGGTTATGCCGATGGTGCCTTCGCGACTTATCGGCGTGCTCACGAAATTGAAGACGCTGTGGACGACCCGTGAGGAGCCCGAGAAGTCGCCGACCGTGAGCTCTCCCTCGATGGGGCGAACGATCTCCGAGCCGTCGGGGCCGGTGAACTCGATTTTCATGGGGTGCATGCCCTCTTCGTGGATATAGAACCTCAGGCGCATGGCAAGACACATGAATGGGTGAACCGCCGGGAACTGCCTCGCGAAGACTGTGTCGAAGGCGCCTACGACCGTAAGCTTGCCGCCGCTCTCTTGTGCGAAATCGCACAACGTGAAAATGTCTACGTGCATCAAAACTTTCCTTCGTCGTCGATTGCGGCGAGGAGATTCTCGCCTATGGCCAGTGGGCCTATTTTTCTACGGTAGAGATCCCTGTCCGATTCGCGGAAAAGCTCGTCGAAATCGGCTTGTCCCGATGTATGGACTCCGAGTGACACGGAGAAGGGCGGGTCGTGGGCCGCCCCGACCTTGGTGATCACCTCCTGGAGCCGTTCGCGTGCGATCTCTGCGTCTTCCGTGCCGGTGGCGGGCATGAGGATTAGGAATTCGTCGCCGCCGTACCGAGCGAGCGAATCGGCGCCGCGTATCGCGCCGGCGAGTCCCCTGGCCATCGCTTTGAGCACTTCGTCGCCCGCCGCGTGGCCGTGGGTATCGTTGATCGCCTTGAAGCGATCGATGTCCGCGAGGATTACGGACAGGTCGCCGCCGTACCGCGCGCGTCTGGCCACCTCGCGGTCGATCGCCTTGTCCAGGCCGCGGCGGTTGAGGGTGCCGGTGAGCGGGTCGTGCTCGGAGATGCGGCGAGCCTCTGCGAGGTAGTAGGCCTTCTCGACGGCGATGGCGGTGAAATCGGCTATCGTGGAAAGTACGCGCATGTCGTAGGCCGAGAAGGCTCCTCCGCCCAGGCGGTTGAGGAGTTCGATCACGCCGAACACCTTGTCGCCCGAGCGAAGCGGCACGGCGACGATCGATTCGGTCGTGAAACCGGTAAGGAGGTCGAGGCGATCCGTCCAGCGCGAGTCCATGGCGGGATTCTCGATGACGGCGCTGGTCCCGTGCTGGGCCACCCATCCAGCGACTCCCTCGCCAATCTTGACTCGCTGGTTCGTCAGGGCCTCGGCGGCGCGCCCGACGACGCGGGCGAAGACCAGCTCGCCCTTGGCGTAGTCGACCAATAGGAGGGACCAATTGAGGGGGCCGAAAAAGGAGCCGATGTGCTCCATGACCCTGTCCAGGACTCCCCTGATGGTCCTTTCGGCGACGATGCTCGTGCCTATGGCCGAGAAGACAGAAAGACGGACGAGATCGTCCATATCCGTTTCTTTTGCTTCTTCGAGCATGCTTAGACTATGCCTCGTCCGGGGCCGGGAGGCAAGGTGCGGCTTGTCATAAGTCACGGCCATGGGTATCTTTCAAACTCAATGGCTGAGCGGAAGCGCAATCGTCTCGGGAGCATTTTCTTGCTCGCCGCCATCGTCGGCTTCTTGGCGGTCGAATTCCAGCCGTGGCTTCCCCTCGTTTCCCTTCGGCTCTACGGGGGACTAAACCTCAAGGCCCTGCTGGAATCCTTTTTCGAGGCGTCTCTCGCGGGCGCCTTCGCGGATTGGTTCGCGGTCACTGCCCTCTTCAAGGATCCGCTCGGCATTCCCTTTGCCCACACGAATATTCTCGCCAAGAACAAGGACGTGATAGCCGACGCCATCCCGCGCTTCCTTACGGGTTTCGTCACCCAGCCGGCGATCCGTAAGGAGCTTGGAAAGATCGATTACGCCTCGAAGATCGCCGAGGCCCTTTCCGGCGAGTCGCGCGAGGAGCTGCATGCTTTCCTCAAGGCCCAGGCCGCCCAGCTCTCATCGGCCTATGGCGCCGCCGCCGGCGGGGGAGACGAGGCGAAGAAAGCAGCGCTGGCCCGCTTCGCAGGCGACGTCCTTTCTTTCGTCTCGGCCCGGGTGGACGCAGCGGCTAGCCTCGCTTCGCTTCTCGGCTGGGCGAGGAAAGAGCGGTTCGATCAGAGGGCCTTGGAGGCCGTCGCCCAATATGCCTTCGACTCGATCGGCCGGAACCGCTCGAAACTCATCGCGCTGCTGACGCCCATCGTCAAGCGCAACGCGGGCTGGCAGGGATTGTTCATCGGCCCGGGGACCATCGAACGTTTCCTCTCGGGAATCCAGGATGAGCTGAGCGACATAAAAGCCGACAAGACGAATGAGTTCAGGCTTTTCGTATTATCCGCGATCTCGGCCTACGCGTCGAAGCTCTCGGGCGCGCCAGGGGCTGCGGAGCGCGAAAGGATCGGCGGCGCCTTCCGAGGCGCCTTGGCGAGCGAGGAATTTCGTAGCGGGTTCGTCCTCTTCGTCGCCCAGATGCTCGCCCGCCTCGGCGAGGACCTTTCGGGAGACGATGGGCGCCTCATCCCCGCGCTCGAGCGGGGAGAGGAAGCCCTGGCAGCCCGGCTCACGAACGACGCCAAGCTTCGCGGGGGTCTCAACGCCATCGTAGGCTCGCTGATCGCGACCGTCATCGAGCGCGGCCGCGTGATCGAAGGCGTCACCGAGTATCTGGCCGGTCTCCTGCGCTCCACCGACGAGCGCTACTTCGTCGCGAGGATCGAGGAGTCCGTCTGGAACGACCTGCAATACATCCGCGTGAACGGCTCCGTGGTGGGCGGGTTCGTGGGGCTAATCATAGCTCTCGCCAAAGCCGCGCTCGGCGGCGGCTGATCAGACGTGTTCGAGAATTGCATCCATCGCCAGTTGATTCAGCTTGAATACGAGGGTCTTGAGTTTGGCTTTGCGAGCCGCGTCCTGGGAGTTGGGATCGAACATGACGACATGGACGACTTCGGCGGCGTCATCGCCGGCACGCTTGGCGACCACGACCCCCGATGGCGAAAAACGCTGTCCCTTTATTGTCAGGGATATGTCCCGGAGGACGGAGCCGATCTTGAGGCTGACCCCGCCGTGGAAGCGGATGGCCATGCCGGCCGAGCTCATGTCCGTGAGATTCCGCCCGGAGTGTCGCGCCCTCGAAATCGACGGCGCATGCGGCTGCGCCGGGGGGCACAGCGCTCGGACGAATTTGCGTCGTCCCCTCGCCTCGTTGGCCTCGAGAGTCCTGGCGAGAATCTCCGCGGTTTTTGAAGCGCCGATCTTCAGGATGACGAAGCCGCACTGGACTTCGACGTTCATGAGATAGTGCTCCCGGAGCCTGGCGTCGTCGTTGAGGGTGATGATGCCGACGCCCACCGCTGGCGCCTCCACGCGTATCGATTTTACGTAGTCCAGCCATCCCGCCTCGTCGAGGCCGTCGTCCAGGTTGACGAATAGGAGGGAGTCGGGGAACGAGGCTATCGCCCGCTTGAGCTTCTCGTGGTCGCGAGAGAGGTACACTTCGAATTCTTGCCTGGCCAGCTCGTCTACGATTTCCGTCAGGACGGGCGGTGGGTAGAGGAAAAAAATCTTCTTGCCGAGCAGTCCGTTTTCCATCGTGCCCTTAAGCTAATGCCTCGGCGACGAGCTAGCAATAGCCTTCGCTTCGTACGACCTCATGACGCGCCTCGCCGCGAAGGCCGTCTTCGCTGAAGTATACCAAAGGTCCAAGAGGCGCCTGAGCCCGCTCCTCGCGTTCGCGCGCCGGATCACCCTCAGCCTGAGATCGTAAAAGAGCTCGATCAGCAGGCGCGTCTCGCGCCGGTAGCGACGGTCGGGCAGGCGCGCGAGGGCCTTTTGAAGCGCACCCGAGGCCGAGAGGGCCAGGTTGGCGATATCGGCGGCGGCCCGGCTTTCGCCCGCCGCCAGCTCATGGTATGCGGCGAGCCTGGCGCAGTCGAGTTCGAGGACCGAGCCGGCGATGGCGTACTCCAAGGCCTCGCGGTCGACGGCGGTCTTCTCGTTCGAGGGCCCGCCGGTCGGGACAGCATTCTCGGTCTCGGCGAGCTTCGCACGCGAGAGATGCTTCTCTGCGAGGCGGAGGTGGTCGAAGAGGTCTTCGCAGCGATCGCGCTTGATCGCAAGGCGATCCGCGCCCGCCGTCCACGGATCGCCCCAATCCGCGGGAGGGTCGGCGGCGTATCTGGACTGAACATCGGGCATGTGGACGGCGCTATCGCCCTCGGCGAGGTCGAGCTCTATCGCCCAAGCCGATTCGAGCTCGCGCCAATACTCGAGCATCGGCGCGGCGGCGGGGCCGTACGCGGCAGACGCCCAGTCCGCGAGCAGGGTCGAGGAACGAAGGCCCGCATCGGACGCCGATGCGAGCGGCATCGCGGCCAGGCGCGAAAGCAGGTATAGGTTGGGCCGCGGGGCGAGGGGGAGCCTGCCGCCCGTGCACAGTATGCCTATCGCGTCGGCGGCCTCTTCGGGCGCGGCGCCTCCATACGCGGCGAGGTCGCCTTCGATGACGGCGGCGAGGGGCGGAACCGCCGTCTTGAACAGGAACGCGTCCTCCCAGTACTCCAAAACCGCCACTCTCCCGCCCCCGGCGCCGCGCCAGGCGCGCGCGGTCCGGCGGAAGGCGGAGAGCGAGGCCGCATTGAGGGCGTTCGCAGGGTCGTTCAATGCCGAACCCCAGGAGCGCAGGCGCGGCGCCCACAGCAGCTCGAGATTGGGAGGAAGCTGATTCCCTTCTCCCGATAAGACCGATCCTATGTCCTCGGTATCGTGGTAGGCGATGAAGGAAACCGAAGCTTCGGGGCGCGTGCGCATGAGGTCTGCCGCCAGCGAGCGCGCGGCCATCAGCGACTGAGCGGAAGGGGAAAGGGAGGCGCACGAGGGGCAGGAGCACCATCCGCCACCCGGCAAGTCGTCGGGCCAGGCGTGGAATACCGACACTTCCGGATGCCGGGCGGCCATTTCGGCGAAGCCCTTCGAGGCCAGGGCGAGCGCGCGAGGGTTCGAAGGGCAGAAGTTGCGGTCGTTCACGCGCCGGCCGCCCTGCTCGCGGAAGAGCTCGGGCTCGGCCTCGAAGAGCGCGCGCGGGACGAATGCCGAGAGGCCGTGGCCGCCGAGCTCGAGGCGCAGGCCGAGGCGGCGAGCGGCCGCCGCTATCGAGGGGCGCAGGGCCTCATAGAGGCTGGCGGGAGCGGCGCCCATGGCGAGGGCTTCGGACGTCGTGTGGATGAAGACCGAAGTGTAGCCCGCGCGCGCGGCCCAGGGCAGGTAGTCCGCCCACGACTCCAGGAAGGCGCCGTGCCCGAGGATCAGCGTAGTCGGAATCGCGCGCACATAGCTCTGGCGCGAGCTCTCGGCGAGGGTGAGGACGGGTCCTCGCGGCAATCGCTCGCCGGCAGGGCCTGGCTCCACCCACCGCGCACCCAAGGCCCCGAGGAAATCGTAGACGCCGCGGACGAGAGAACCTCCGTCCGCGCCGAATATCTCGACACAAGTCGCGGACGCTCGCCAGGAGAAGCCGGCCGGCCGGCTCGCGCCGACGTTCAGTACGATGCGGGGGGAGTACGTCTGCCACCTCGCCGATGGCGGGGGGGCGGCAGCCCATCTTGCAAAGGGTCGAAGCGAGCTCGCCGGCCGCGAAGACCGCAGGGTCATCGGCCTGGGACAGGCCATCGGCCCCGCCAAAGGCAGGGCCGACGATGCGCCATTCATTGGAGAAATCGAGTTCCATCAGCCGAGACTATCAGTCCGCCACGATTCCCGCGGCCGGCTTGACCGCCGCGTCGACGCGCGCGAGGAAGTCGGGAGTGAGCTTGGGAATGAAGTCGATGGCCTTGAGGTTTTCCTCCACTTGCTCCAAGCGGCTCGCGCCCGTTATTACCGTGCTCACGCGCTTGTCGCGGGCGCACCAGGCGATGGCGAGCTGGGAGGCGGTAGCCCCGATTTGCGCCGCCAGGATGGAGAGCTCGGTCGCGGCTTTGATCGATTCGGGCTTGAGCACGGCTTCCTTGAGCCAACCGTAGCCGGGCAAGGCGAGCCTCGATCCGGCCGGGATGCCCTTGGCGTACTTGCCCGAGAGGATGCCCGAAGCGAGGGGGCTCCAGGTCGTGAGTCCGAGGCCTATGCCGTCGTAGAGCCTTGCATATTCCTTTTCCACTTTGTCGCGGTCGAGCAGATTGTATTGCGGCTGTTCCATTTGCGGCTTACGGAGGTTTCGGCGATCGGCGATCTCCCAGGCTTCACGGATCTGCTCCGCGCTCCACATCGATGTGCCCCAGTACAGCGCCTTGCCCGAGGCGACGATGTCGCTCATCGCCCACACGACTTCTTCGATGGGCGTATTGGGATCGGGCCGATGACAGAAGACGAGGTCGATGAAGTCGAAACCGAAGCGCTTCAGCGATCCTTCGACTGCCTGCAAGAGGTACTTGCGATTGAGAGTGTTCTTCTGATTGGGTCCTTCGTTGAGGCCCCAAAAAAACTTACTCGACACGATGTAGCTCTCGCGCCGCAGGCCCAGCTTGCGGAAGGCCGCCCCCATGATCTCCTCCGATTTGCCGGCCGAATAGGACTCGGCGTTGTCGAAGAAGTTGACTCCGCGATCGTAGGCCGTCTTAAGCATGGCGGCGGCGTCGTCGACGTTCACCTGCGGACCGTACGTTACCCATGAACCGATTGACAGCGCGGAGACTTGAAGTCCCGCATTTCCTAGCCTTCTGTATTCCATAGAGTGATAGTGTACTGAATTTACCGCCACGGCGCCATCGAGCGGCACATTTCAAGATCGTTCATCGGTTGTTCATCCGTCGCGTGCCTCCCGCCATAGTTGTATCGCCTTCAAGACGCTATACTGATGCCCCCATGGATGATACTACCGAGACGATGGGCACGCGGCCGGTGGGCCGCCTCCTCGCAGAATTCAGCATACCAGCGATCGGCAGCCTCCTCGTGTCTTCGCTCTACAACGTCGTGGACAGAGTGTTCATAGGCCAAGGGACGGGCGTAAACGGGATCGCGGCCGTCACGGCCGCCTGGCCCATCATGATCGGCAGCCTTGCCATCGGCGTCCTCTTCCAGACCGGCGCCAGGACTCTCGCCTCCGTGACTTTGGGAGCGGGGAACAAGGCCAAGGCCGAGGAATTCGTGGCGCGGGCGACAGGAGCGGCCTTCGTGCTCGCCGCCCTGACCTCGGCCATCATCTGGCTCGTCTCGGACTCCGTGCTCCGCGCCTTCGGCGCGACCGGCTCCATCCTGTCTCAGGCCAAAGCCTATACGGGATGGGTTCTCCTGAGCGCGCCCGCCCTGGCCGCGTCGATGGCCGCCGGCTCTTCCCTCGCGGCAGGGGGCAGGCCCAAGGCGAGTTTCATGGTTCAATTCGCCGGCACCCTGGTGAACGCCGCACTCGCGCCCATCTTCATCTTCGCGTTGGGTTGGGGCGTCGGCGGGGCGGGGCTCGCCGTCGCCATTTCCTGGACCTTCACGCTCATCCTCACGCTCGGCTACGTCCAGCACCGGGACAGCGTGCTGAAGCTCAGGCTCCGCTACCTCCTGCCCCAGCCGCGGAGCGTCGCGATTCTGGTGCGGGTGGGCATGCCTCTCTTCCTATTCCAGCTCCTCACCTGCGCGACGTTCGTGGTCGCCAACATCGCGGTCAGGCCCTACGGCGGCGAGCTCGGTCTCGCGGTCGTGGGAGTCATCGTCACCGTCGCCCAGTTCCTGGGCTTCCCTCTCTTCGGGATCATTACCGGGGCCCAGCCGCTCTGGGGCTACAATTTCGGCGCCTGCAAGTGGCGCCGCGTGGGGCGGATCAGCGCGCTGACTTTCGCCTGGACGCTCGGCTTCGCCGCGCTCTCCGAGGTCGCGATGGTCGCGGCTCCCTCGTTCTTCGTTCGGCTATTTTCGGGAGACCCCTCCCTCGCGACCTTGGGCGCGAGATCGCTTCGCATCTTCGCCTGCGCCTTCATCCTGATACCGCTGGAGCTCGGGCCCGTTTCCTATTTCCAGTCGACGGGCCGCGCCATGCCTTCTGCGACTGCGATGATCCTCCGATGCATCACGTTCATCGCCGGCATGCTGATCCTCCCGCCCTTCTTCGGCTTCGATGGCGTGCTCTGGGCCGGCCCCATGTCGGACGCCCTGACCGGATTGGTGGGGATATTTTATGGAAGGCGCATGCTCGGCGAGGTGAGGAAGCACGTGGCGCTGGAGGCCCAGGCCTAGCTCGAAAGCATGTGGACACAGCATCGAAGGTATCCTTATACTTCGATCAAGCGCCATGCTCACCATATTAATAGCCATAATCGTCCTGGCCGCGGGACTCGCCGCCATTCTTTTGATCCGCGGCCGTAGTGGGGTTGCCGGCTTCCCTCCTCCGGCGCCGGAGGCCCTCCTTCTCGAGGAAGCCGTCGTTACGGAGCCTATCGCTCCGGGGATGGAGGGCAAGGCGGAGCTACGAAGGCACGGCTCGAAGCCCCTGTCGCTCCGAGT
>CAWHFT010000042.1:0-9275 GCA_963828175.1 uncultured Spirochaetota bacterium | reverse complement strand
GAGCCCCTTGAGGTGCGCCAGTCCGGCGTCGCTGACCTTGGTGCTCGAAAGCTGCAATTCTTGCAACTGCGTCAGCCCCTTGAGGTGCTCCAGCCGGTGTTGCTGATCTGGGTGCCCCCCAGGTTCAGTTCCTGCAAGTGCGTCAGGCGGAGCGAGCGTGCTCCAGGCCGGCGTCGGTGACCCCGGTGCCCGAAAGGCGCAGCTCTGCAAGCCGATCACGCCTTGAGGTGCGCCAGCCGGCGTCGGTGATTCGCGTGTCTCTCAGGTCCAATTTCCGCAACCGCGCGAACGTCTTGAGTCGCTCCAGCCTGGTGTCGGTGACGCGGGTGCCCCCCAGGGCCAATCTTTGCAATCGCGTGAGCGCCTTGAGGCCGTCCAAGCCGGCGTCGGTTATGAGCGTCGCGGTCAGGTCAATACCAATCACCGGTTTGTCCGGGTCCTTCTCATCGATCGTGACCCGGCCGCCCAGTTTATTGACTTTGGCAACCGCCTTCCCCTGCCCGGTGCGGGGCTCTGCCGCCTGGATCGGGAAAGCGAAGCTCACCGACAGCGCCAGCATTGGCAGTGCGATTCGGCTGATGGCTTGCCGCCTTTTGGGTGGTGGGAAAAGTGTAATACTCAGCTGCCGGAACGGCCCGGAGGCGGGCACCTGACGCCGGTCAGTGTTGGCCCGCTCAATAAATCGTCCTGCTTTCCCTTTTCCATTTATTCTGGCCGACGGCGGAGATCCGCGCGCCCGGTCACACCGGACCCAAACGAAAATAGGAATGCCGAATTCGATTTATCGCCACGCCGTGCCGTGGGAAAACGAGCTGGTCGTGACGCCGCCTTGGGCTGAGCTACAGTGCCGCACCGTCACCACCGTTTTTCCGCCCTTGTCCTGCGAGACCCGCGTAATGATGCCGCAATGCGTCCGGGCAGGGTTTGTCCAAATATCCCCGACCTTCGCTTTCGACAGGCTGCAGGACGTTTTGCCGCCGATCAGGTCGCCGACCCGGATGGCGCAGCCCGCGTCGCACGTGGGCCCGGCGCGCGGATGCCCTTCTGGTGAGCGACCCAGCGGCGAAGCCGGTGCCCGGAATCAGGCGCCAGGGGGTCTGCTTTGGGCCGTCGTGCCAGACGAAGCAAGACTGCGGCGACACGTGCGCCGGCACGTGCTGCACCGCCTCTTGCCTGGTCTGGTAGTAGTCCGCTACATGGGCAGGCGAGTTGCCTGAGATCAGAAGCAAGAAACGAAACACTGACTGTACGGCACATCTGCAACTTCCGATCGTCCGTGCGAGCATTCATCCGACGACCCGTGCGCCAGGGCTTTCGCGGTCCACCGCCCATGGCCATTAGGATCCGCCGAAGAATAAAATCCCGGTTTGTCGCCTCTCGCTCCGCGAAAGCCGGGTTCTTTCGCGGAGCGAAAGGCGACACCTATTGATCGGCCGATCCTTAGTATCTTCGCAAACCGGGCTTGCTTCAAGTAGCAGGCGCGGTGAAGGCCGGGCCGTTCACCCAGCCCCCTGGGCGGCGCTCTCGGGCCGGGAGAACGGCGCCCCTTCGGGCCACCGAATCCGGCGTGGCACGACGCATGGTGCAATTGGCACGTCCGCCGGCGCCGCGTTAGAATATCCCGAAGCAAGGGCATTGGCGACGCAAGGGATAAGGATTGGCGGAAGAGCAAGTTCCGTGGGGCAGGTTGCCAACCTGCAGCTGGATTGCGGTTTCTCGGCTGAGCAGGCAGGCTGAAGTGCCGGTGCGTGCTAGATTCTTCGCTGCGCTCAGTAGTGACGGCCCGGCAGCCGCCAGGAAGAATTGCCGCAACCACCCGATCGGGGAGATTGACCGTTTTGTTGCGCACTGGTACAATCGGGTTGGGTGAGGTTCGTGCGGGTAAATATCAAATTGGAAGGAGTCTTGAGATGGGCATTTTCTCGCTTGTCGCAACAATCGTGTACGGAACTCGAACAGGCGTCCGCCGTTGCGGGCCGAACCCTTGGAAGATCGCCGGATTGCATCGGATAGTCGAGTCCACGCGGCCTCGGAATGCAGCACTTCGATGATGAGGTTACGGAGCACCTCGCCCGGTCTGGACTGGCCGAGAAGTTGATCGATTTTTACCGGTTGGTAGATAGGCTCGTCGATCGAGAGGCCCGTCATCGGCGGTACGTATACGGTTCTGAGCTTAGCGTCCCTCGCCGTGGGACCCGGCACATTCCGGCTGGGTCTCACGTAAACTCGAAGGGGTACGGCTGAGAATGTCTGACGCGTGATAGGAACCATAGCGAAGTAACCGCCGTGCTTGGTGAAATCGTTGTTCCTTTTCCAGCGATCGAAGGCGAGCCCCCAGGCCGCTATCGCCTGGAGGATGGTGGTCTTCCCCATGTTATTCGGGCCTGCCAGCACGATAGAGCCATCAAAGAAAAAGCTCTCCTCCTCGAATCTCTTGAACCGCTTGATCGTGACCCGCCGTATCACTTCGCCGCCTCCGCGAGGCTCTTCACGACCATGAGCTCCCGCACCGACTCCTCGTACTACATGCTATCCAGCCTTATACACATTATCACAGTGCCAAGATAAAAATTCTTTACGCGGAATATCATGCTGCGTTTCAGGGATCACTTGAAGTCGTCGACCATGCATATCGTAATAGATTCTTCCGTTTTCGAATTCGGTCTTTAGTCTTTGACTCACTTCAAGGCGATAATCTGGAGTGATCGTAACATACCCAGCATCGAACAGCTTATGGATATCAGCACGCAGGAGGATTCCATTTGAGACGAGATTGGGACCTGATTCTGAGAAGGGCTTTATGTGGGCCGCTTCAAGAACCGGGAGAGTATGATCTCCCGTGACGGCACACCTTCCATGATATGCTTCCGTTACCATGATTCGAAAAGCGCCTTGTCCCAGTCGTACATGGGATAATATGGATTCTCTATATCTGGGCGAGTCAGAAAGGCTATCGACTAACTGCAGCTGATTCTCTTCTCCATGATATGACTCGAAGAATCTATCCTTCTCTAGTCTTTCCTCGACAGCCTTCCAAAGACTTCTCCCGATACGTTCGTCGTCGTGAAAACTCTTACCTTGAACGATGGATCGGTGCCAATTTTCAGCATCAGGAATAAAGTCATCATCATTAAAAAAGATGGGATTCGTCAGAATTATACATCCGATGACCGGGTTATATGACGATTCACCGCGATTTTTTCTATATCCATCGATCACCTTTTTCAGTTCATTGAGCGAGGCACAACCGTTTCCCAGCGAAAATGCATCCCAGGCTACTCCGATGGGCAAAAAGGCATGAGTAGAGAAAAATCCGACGCCACCGATTGCATTAATGGGCGCCTTCAACCTGAATAGAAAAGGAGCCCCTCTCTCGATGACTCTAAAAGACGAATTTCCTCCCGGCTGCCAGAAATTTACATCATCGAGTCTTCTTTCCCGTAGAAACTTAAACCAACCGATGTCAGTATTCCCAACCCAGAACTTCATGACGCAGCCTCAAAGGGCTTGAGGTCTCGAAGCTGCTCCACCGCCTTGCTCTCGGCTGTCTTCCTCGGGCGTCCGCGCTCGGCCATGTGCGTACCTCTTCTGTAATTGTAAAGGGTCATGGGATTATAATGCCTGCGATGGCGGCACGCAATGCGCTAGCAGGAACAGAGTGGGGGTGCCGGAAGCCACCGGAGGGCGAAGCCCGAGGAGGCTGGAGGCAGGGGGAGCAGCGGGGACCGTTGGCGCGCGCAGCGCCGCGTCGCTCGGGCGCTCCCCCTCTCCTTCGCCGCTATCCCCGATACGCCGACTCGAGCGCGGCTATGTCGAACTTCTTCATGGCGAGGAACGCCTGGCTGACTCGGGCGACCTTGGCGGGGTCTTTGTCGCCCATCAGCTTTTGAAGGGCGGCCGGAACGATCTGCCACGAGACGCCGTACTTGTCCTTGAGCCAGCCGCACTGCTCGGCCTTGGGGTCGGCGGACATCTTCCAAAAATGGTCTATTTCCTTCTGATCGGCGCAATCGACTTCGAAGGAGACGGCCTCGTTGAAGGTGAACGCGTGCTCGAGCGCGCTGTCCATGGCGGCGAAGCTCTGTCCCCCCAGCGTGAACGACATGTGCTGGACGGTGCCACTCTTGTCCGGCCCGTCGCTTTTTTCGTATCGCATGATCTCGCCGACGCTTGCGTCCTCGAAGAAGGAGGCGTAGTGAGAGAAGGCCTCTTCGGCCTTGCCGCAGTTGTCGCCGACGAACATGAGGGTGGGCGTGATCTTGTGCCTGGCCTGCCGGGGCGGCATGTACATGAGCTGCCACGAAAGCCCGTAGCGGTCGGAGGTCCAGCCGTAGCGCTCGCTGAAGGGATACGAGCCGAGTTCCATGAGCGCCGATCCTCCCTCGGACAGCTTGGCCCAGGCCGCGTCGACGTGGGCCTTCGAGTCGTAGGCCACGAGGAACGAGATGGACGGATTGAATTTGAAGATGGGGCCGGCGGACATCAGCTTGAACTCCTGGCCCGCCAGCTCGGCCACAACGATCTCGACCGTTCCGGACGGGGTATCGCCCATCGCGCTGCGGCTCACGATCCTCGAATTCTCGAAGGTCGAGACGTAGAGCTCGGCTGCCTCGCCGGCTTCCTTATCGAACCAGAGAAACGGAGATATCTTATGCATCCCTTCCTCCTTGCAGCATGGATAGAGACGATGATGTCTCGAAATATACTGAAAGCGGGGAGGCATCGGACTATGGCCGCGCTTATCCTTGGTCGGGTTTATTGCGCCCGTGGTATATTCGAAGACCGGCTGCGGGACGCGAACCGCTTCGAGATGAGATCAACTTGGCGGAAGCTAGCGCGAGGCCGCGGGCCCGACCGCCGAGCCGGCTCCGCCGTAGCCGAACAACTGCCTCGCCTTGATGATCTCGACGACCTCGCGCGGGACGAGCTCTTCCCACGAGCTTTCGCCGGTCTGCAGTTTGACGAGCACCTCATGCGGCAGTGTCGCCAGGTCGAGGCCCGGCGCGGCGTCTATGCCCGCGATGAACCCGTTCTGGAGCAGATACAGGTAGAGCTGCTGCAAGGGTGCCGCCACGGCAAAATCTTCCGCGATCCGGATCTCCTCGCCGCCCGCGACCTTCCACGGATAGATGTACAGCCTGACCGGCCCTCCGCCCAAGAGCCGCCCAAGCGCCTCCAGGATTCCCCCGTCGAGATCCACATAGTACTTTTCCTCGAAAACCTGGGCGAGGGTGGCCAAACCCATGACCATTCCGATGCGCTCGCGGGTATAGCGCCTGAGGTAGGTCGTGACGTTGTGGAACCGCGAGTAGTTGGAGATCATCACGGTATGCCCGAGGGCGCTCAGCGTGTCCACCCTCGCCAGGAAGTCGGCGTGTTCTACTTCCTCCCCGTTGGCGGAGAGGAGGTTGCGGAGCGTCATCTCCATCAGCACGACGGGCTCGCGCCCGGCCATGTCGGGCTCGCCTCTCATGCGCTCCAGCGAGCGCTCCAGCATGTCGTGACTCACGCGCGTGACTGGCCGGAAGCTCCCCCGCTCGATCAGGACCGGGGAGCCGTAGAGCAGCTCGGCCGGCTCCACCGCGTCGCCCGTCGGGGCGAACAGCGCGGCGTTGGTCAGCCGCTGCTGGACGAACTGGAGGCTCATCAGCCTATTGTCGAGCTCTTCGAAGGCGAGGCCCGGAGAATCTTGACCATGTCGACTTCCATGCGGTCGCGGGTCAGTTCGTCCATCAGCGCGCCGATGAGCTCCTCGGGCCGCGCATAGGCGTAGAAGGCTCCGTAGATGAGATTTACGCCGAGCACCCCGAGCGCCTCCTGCTGGCGCGTCGTTCTCCCCGTCCCATATGCGAGCGTGGATGATGATCTCCGATGGCAGAGCGCGCGGCTCGGTCTGGAATCGGATTCCGAGCCAGCCCTGCCCTTCCTCCTTGCGCGATAGCTCCGGGCCGTGACCGTGTCGGCGAAGACGAAGAACCTCGTCGTCGCCGCCTCGCGCGCCTTCCAGCCGCTCCGAGGAGCAGCGTCCATTCGTGATCCAGCATCGATTGGAGTCTCTGCCTGCTGACGTAACGCCTGCTGGACCCGTAGACCGCGTCCGAGACCGCCATGTCATAGGCGGAAATGGTCTTCGCGACGGTGCCGGCGGCGCCGCCGACGTGGAAGAACCAGCGCGCCACCTCCTGGCCGGCGCCGATCTCGGCGAAGACTCCATAGCGGGCGGCGTCGATGTTGATGCGAAGAGGCCTTGTCGTGGGTGCTGATGCTGTTCAAGCCCATGCTGGAAGGTATCGAAATGTCGCCCATGGATGGAATATAATGATTTCGTGAAAACACCAATGATCTTTCTCGCGCTTTTGTTATCGGCAGCCGCGTCGGCCGCCGCGGAAGACTCGACAGCCTCCGGCGAGATCGTGGCGGCTTCGTCCATCGCGAAGGTCATCGTCTACGCCGATCGGGCCATCGTCACACGCACGGTCACCGCGGATCTTCGCGGCCGGCGAGAATCGGCTGGTCTTCGACGACCTGCCCGAGCGCACCGAGCCCAACAGTCTCCAGGTGAAGGGCTCGGGCAGGGCCGTGCTGCAGGACACCGTCTTCCGCACGAAGTTCTTCTCGGAGTTCCCGGACGAGAAGATCCAGGCGCTTCTCGACTCCAAGCAGGACAAGGACGATCAGGTCCAGCTCCGCAACGACGCGATAACGAGGGCGAACGCCGAAAAGGGCGTCCTCGACAAGATCATCGGCAAAGTGACGGCCCAGGCGGAAACGCAACCCGTTGAACTGAGTCCGGACAAGTGGGGGCTCATGATCAAGTTCTACCGCGATCGCCTCGCTTCCCTCGACGACGAGATCCGCGCCGCCGAAAAGGAAATCCGCGCCTTGAATCTCGATCTGGGCAAGATCAACCAGGAGCTGGGCCAGATCCAGCCGGGCCGACAGAAAAAAAAGAACCAGGCGGTGGTCATCCTGAGCGTGCCCGAAGCCTCCAAGGCGACGTTGACGCTGAGCTACATCGTCTACGGCCCCTCGTGGCAGCCGAGCTACGACCTGCGGGTCAATTCCGAGACGAAGAGCCTGGAGCTGTCCTACGACGCCAACGTCACCCAGAACACGGGCGAGGACTGGACGTCCGTGAATCTCGCGCTGTCCACGGCCCGCCCCGAGATCGGCGGCGCTCAGCCCGATCTGTCCCCCTGGTACCTGTCCTTCTACGATAACAGGCCGGCCGCCCGAGCGGCAGCGCCCGTCTCGGCGGCCCCTCCCGCGTCCGGCGCGCCCAACCAGATGTTCTCGGAAGCGGCGACCGAGGCGCCCGCGTCGGAGGACAAGGCCGCGCCCGACATCACGGCGACGAGCGCCACGGTCTCGAGCGGCGCCATCGCGGTGATGTTCAACATCGCCGGGACGGCATCGATCGCGAGCGACAACACGAGCCATCGAGTAGCCATCATGACGAAGGCTTTCGCCGCGGTGTTCCGCTATTCCGCCGCGCCCAAGCTCTCTCAGCACGCCTACCTGAAGGCCAAGGTGGTGAACGATACGGACTTCCCGTTCCTGCCCGGAGCGACCAAGGTCTTCCTCGACGGCAGCTTCATCGCCAACTCGAGCATCGATCTCGTAGCCCCGGCCGAGGAATTCTGGACATACCTCGGCGTCGACGAAGGCGTCAAAGTGGATTACAAGCTCGTCAAGGTGTACCAGGACGCACAAGGAGTGTTCGCGCAAAGGACTCGCTATATCTACCAGTACGAGACCAAGATCACCAACAACAAGAAGCTCGACGCGGAGATCGTCGTGTGGGACCAACTGCCGGTTTCGACTGACCAAAAGATCGTCGTCAAGCTCATCGATCCGAAGTACGTCAAGGATACGGACAACCTGAAAAAGAACAACCAGGATTTCCTCGAGTGGCTGTTCACGCTCAAGCCCCAGGAGGCGAAAACGATCGGTTTCTCCTTTTCGGTGGAGTATCCGACCGGCACGAACGTTTCGGGGCTGTAGCGGGCCTCTGCTCCTGTCCGGAGTGCCGGATAGTCAGCACGAGGCCAGAGGCGACTCCTGATTCTCCGTGGAGCGGAACGAGATCGAGATCGGCGGAAAACTCCTTCGCGTCCTTGCCTGCGATGCGGCAGCTCCTCAGGGCCAGGCTCCGGCCCTCTATCAGGATCTCGCCGACATTCAGCGGCATCGGGGTGCCGGCGGCGGGGTCGACGACGTGGAGAAGGGAGAAGATCGAGACGGGCAGGGAGGGCGGGACGTCGAGCCCGAGCAGGGCGACGGCAGTGGCGTTGATGTAGTCTACCATGCCGGTCGGGCCGGTCACGACGATGCCTTCGGCGACCGAGCGGAGGATATTCTCCAGCCTCGCTTCGGTCAGGCGCAATTGGTTCTGGAAGGCCGATTTGTAGAGAGCCATCTCGATGGTCGCCTGGAGGCTGCGCTCGTCGAAGGGCTTGATGATATAGCCGTAGGGTTGGGCGAGCTTGGCGTTCTCCAGCGTCTGCTCGTCGGAGTAGGCGGTGAGATACACGATCGGCAGGTGGAACGACTCGGTGATGGCCCTGGCGGCCTCGATGCCGGTCAGCCGGCCCGACAGGCTGATGTCCATCAAGACGAGGTCGGGCGCGTATCGCGGGATCGCGGCGATGGCGGCTTCCCCGGAAGTGGTGATGAAGCTTTCGAGGTGGCCGATCCCGTCGAGGTAGGTCTTGATCCCGAGGGCAACCAGCTCCTCGTCCTCGACGATCAGGATGCGAGCCTTTTCCATGGCGATATCTCCTTTTATTCTCGGGACGCGCAACCGCCCGGAATGGATTATAATGACAATCAGTTAAGCGGGGGTCCAGCGCCGAAAGAGAGGGCCATTATTTTCGTTTTCACCGGATGGCGGGCTTCGCGTTCCTTCTCCTCCTCGATTGGGCCGAGTGCAGGCGGCTCGGGCGCTCAAGACGGTCTCGCTGGCGCTTGCCGCGCTCGCGATCGCCGGTTCGACCGCCGCTCTCATCGCGAGCCCCCCAAGCTCGTCCTGCCGCTCGCCGTCCGGGCGGCATGCGGGGCCGCGGCACCGTCTTCCTTTTCCTGCTGTTCGTGTCCCTGTTCGTCGAGGTGCCGCTTCTGGGCGATTCGAAGGAGAAACCCCGGCTCCGCACGACGGGTACCTACGCCCTCGTCCGCCACCCCGGGGTCATCTGGCTCCTGTTCCTGGACGTCGCGCTCTCCCTGGCCTCGGGCTCGCTTCCGTTGCTCCTGGCGACCCCTTCTGGACAGGAGCG
>CAWHFT010000041.1:0-29449 GCA_963828175.1 uncultured Spirochaetota bacterium | reverse complement strand
TTTTCCAAGGATAGACGGGACCTCGGGGGAGCGCCCCCGAGGTCCTCTTCGAAGAGAGGGTCGAATTGGCTAAGAGAACGGTTCTGCACGGGGGAATGGGCAAGCCGAGCTTCCTGACCTTGGCGGTCTTGCTAGGCCCGGCGCTGATACTCTTCACGGCCCTGGTCATCGTCCCCGTCTTCGAGGCCGCGGTATTCAGTTTCTATAAATGGAACGGCCTTGGCCCCATGGTCAACTTCAACGGGCTCGCCAACTACTCGCAATTTCTCAAAGACGCCGTCGTCCACAAGGCTCTCTGGCACAACCTCATCATCGCGGTAGTGTCTCTCGCGATCGAGCTTCCGCTCGCGTTGGCCCTCGCGACCATCGTGAGCGACCGCAGGTTCAAGGGAGCCATGTTCTTCCGGACTTTTTTCTTCCTGCCCTATGTCCTCTCCGAGGTCATCACGGGCGTGCTCTGGCAATTCATCTACCATCCGCAGTACGGCCTCGTGCGCGCGATCTGGGCGATCTTCGCGCCAGCGGCCCAGGCGCCCGCCCTGATGGGCAACACGTCGACGCTCCTCTGGGCCATTCTCGTCGTCATAGTCTGGAAGTACTTCGGTTTCCACATGACCATCTACATCGCGGGGCTCCAGGACATCCCGAGAGAGCAGGTCGAGGCCGCGACGATCGACGGCGCCTCGGGTTGGCGAATCTTCAGATCGGTCACGCTGCCCGGCTTGCGGAACGAGCATGCAGCTCTCGGTCTTCTTCTCGATCATAGGCTCCTTCCAGCTCTTCAGCATCGTCTGGGCGATGGGCGAGGGCGACCCCGTAAACGCGGGCGAGACGATCGTGACCTACATGTACAAAATCGGCCTGCAGCGCTTCAGGATAGGCTACGGAAGCGCCATCGCCGTCTGCATCTTCCTCATCTGCCTCGTCTTCAACCTCCTCTATCAGAAGATACTCGTCAGGGAGGAGGCATAATCCATGAGAACGATTACCGGCACGAACCGGCTCGTGGCCGCTATCAAATACCTCGTCAGCGCCATCATGATCCTCATCATCGCGGTGCCGCTGTACATCGCGGTCATGGGCGGCTTCAAGAGCGTCGGGCAGCTGCGCGCCGAGCCTGTTTCCGTGCCCCATCCCTTTTATTGGAGTCAATACGCCGACATGCTCTCGGGGAAAGTCGGCTTATTCTGGCTCGAATTGGCGAACAGCGTCGTCATAGGACTCGGAACGGTCGCGGTCATCCTCGTCATCGGTACCTTCGCGGCCTACGCCCTCGCGCGCATAAAATTCAGGTTGAATAAAACGATCTATCTTTACTTTCAGCTCGGCCTGCTCTTCCCGCTTGCCGTGGCCATCCTGCCGCTCTACGTCCAGCTGCGTACTTTCCACCTCTTGGATACGCGTATCGGGGTCATCCTGCCCCAGGCCGCGTTCGGGCTGGCGTTGATGCTGATGCTCCTGCGGGGCTTCATCAAGGCGATACCGTTGGAGCTCGAGGAGGCAGCGGCGATCGACGGCTACGGCCGCTTCGGCTTCCTCTTCCAGATCGTTGTGCCCCTGTCGACGCCCATACTGGCGACGACCGCGGTCCTCACCCTTGTGGCGAGCTGGAACAACTTCTTCACGCCGCTTTTGGTCTTCAACACCGAGAAGAAATTCACGTTGCCCCTCGGCGTCATGGGCTACATGGGCGAGCACGCCGCCGATTGGAATCTGATCCTCGCCTTCCTCACCCTCGCGATGATACCGGCCATCGTCATATACGTCCTCTTCCAGAAATACATCGTCGCTGGGCTCACCGGCGGAGCGATCAAAGGCTGACCCCTCCATGGCACGACCTTCTCGCGACTGGGGTAAGCCGCCCAGGATCGGCGTCATCATCGGGCGCGTCAACGATTCCTACCAACGCGAGGTCTGGCGTAGCGTCGTGAGGCGGGCGAGGGAGAGAGGCGCGCTGGCCATCGGGTTTTTCGGCCATGGCCTCGGCGCGCCCGTCCCCGACCAGGCCACGATGAATATCGTCTATCGAATGGCCTCTCCCGACAATCTCGACGCATTGGTCGTTCTTTCCAATACGGTGGGAAATTTCGAGGAACCCTCGGCCATCGCCCGGCTCATCTCCGGCTCGGGCCTCCCAGCGGTCTCCATCGAGATTCCGCTGGAGGGAGTGCCGAGCGTGTCCGCCCGCAGCGAAGTAGCGATGGCGGAGCTGGTCCGCCACTTGGCGAGGGAGCACGGCAGGCGAAGCTTCGCCCTTGTGACCGGCCCCAGCCGGCCCCTGGATTCCATTCAACGCGAGAAAGCTTTTCGCGGCACCCTCGAGTCGGAGGGGATAGCCTTCGACGAGCGCCTGCTGCACCGCGGCAGCTTCTCCAAAGAGTCGGGGTCGGAAGCCGCGAGTCGCTTCTCGAAATCGGGCCTGGCTTTCGACGCCGTGGTTTGCTTGAACGACTACATGGCTCTAGGCGCGATGGAAGCTCTTCGGAAGGACGGCATCTCCGTCCCGACCGCGGTTTCGGTGAGCGGCTTCGACGACATCGACGAGGCCCGTTGGACCACGCCTCCGCTCACCACGGTGCGTCAGCCCATCGATCGGCTCGGCGCCGACGCGGTGGACATGGTGATCGCCTTGCTGGATGGGACGGTTCCGGCCTCGACCGTTCTCGAGTGCGGTTGCGTCTTCCGCCAGTCCTGCGGATGCCCACCCGAACCTCCCTTTTCCGAATCGGCTCTCGCGACGCCGTACGACTGGACGCCCGAGAGCCTCGAGCCTATGGAGAAGATCCGAGTCAAGTCCGAGCGCGGCGACGTTCGCGGGATGTTGGGCATCCTCGATGGCCACCTCAACGCGCACGCGGGTGAATCCCGAGTCCTGTCGGAGTGGCGGGAAAAAATCTATCGCGCGCGGCTGGACGCCCGACAGAGCGCCGATCGGGCGCCTTCGATCGACCGCTTCGACCAGGCCCTCGCCCTTTTGAGCGAAGTCGAGCTGCGGTGGGAGCGAGAGCGGAGCATCGAGCTGGCCGAGGGCTACTCGAGGATCCGAGAGTTCAGCGTGAGGCTGCTCGGGACCTTCAGCCTCGAGGCGCTTATCCGGCAGTGGGAGGCTTGCATCGAGGCGATGGGGATTCCGCGCGGCCACATAGTGCTCTTCGAAGGGCCGGTCGCGCCGGGCGGGACGGCGGTACCTCGCCTCTCGCGGCTCGTCTGCGCCGATCCCGGCCCCGATCGCGGCGTCGCCTATCGCAAGTTCTCCACCGCCCGCCTGGCGCCGCCCGAGATGGATTTCCGCTGGGGGACCGCCGGATGGATCATCGAACCGCTCGTTTACCAGGACGAGGCCTTGGGCTACATCATGATCGAATGCGGATCGGAGGATCCGGTCGTCTACGAAACCCTGCTCCAGGAGATGTCAACGGCCGTCAAGGGCGCGCTCCTCATGGAGGAGATCCGCGAGAACAAGCGCGACCTCGAACGCCTCGTGGAAAGCCGCACGCGCGAGCTCCTCGTGGCCAACGCCGACCTGAAGGAAGAGATCGAGCAGCGACGGATTCTCGAACGGGAAGTCCACGAAGTCTCGAACCGGACGATGCAGTCGATCGGTCAGGACATCCACGACGACCTGTGCCAGCACCTCGTCGCCATTTCGATGCTCACCGCCGTGATAGAGGAGACTCTCGCGACTACGGGCAAGGCAACCATCGAGTCGATCCGCGAAGTCCGCGAGCTCTTAGGGAGCGCCGTGGACCATTCCCGCAAGTTCGCCCGCACCCTTTATCCGCCGGGACTCGAGGAGCTCGGCCTAGTGTCCGCGCTCGAGGAGCTGATTGAGTCTCTGGGCCGCTCGGCGGCGGGAATCACCCTATCGTTCCAAAAGGACGGAGATTGCAGGATCGAGGACCCCGCAGTTGCGCTCCAGTTGTATCGCATCGTCCAAGAAGCCTTGTCCAACGCGCTCCGGCACTCGGGAAGCGAGGTCGTGATGCTCAGGCTCCTGCGAAGGGAGGGGAGCCTCGTCGCTGAAGTGCGCGACTTCGGCCGCGGCCTCGCCATGGACTCGGTCGGCCGGGGCATGGGCCTGCGAATCATGCGATATCGGGCCGAGTCCATCGGCGCTCGGCTGGACATCAGTAGCCTAGGGCCCGGGGTCTGCGTATCCTGTACGCTGGGGTGACTGCATGGAAGAAACAGTTAATTTCCTGATCGTCGACGATCACCCGATCTTTCGCCACGGCCTCAAGGCCCTCATCGAGAGCGAGCCTCGGTATCGAGTGTACGCGGAGGCCGGAACGACCGCCGAAGCCCTGGCAATAATCGAGCGGGAAGTGCCGGACATGGTGCTCCTGGACATCTCGCTAGGCGCCCAGAGCGGGCTCGACCTACTCAAGACCCTCCGCGCCTCGAATCCCGAAGTCCGCACACTCGTCATCTCCATTCACGACGAGGCGGTGTACGCGGAGCGCGCCCTTCGCGCCAACGCCCGCGGCTACCTGATGAAGCACGAAGCGAGCTCAGTGCTCAAGGAAGCGATCTCGGACATCCTCGCCGGAAGGATCTTCGTGTCTGCCAGCTTTAGGGAGCGGATGCTGGAGAACGCGTGCAAGGCCCGAAACAAATACTTGCGCTCCAGCGCGGCGCAGCTCTCCGACCGTGAGGTCGAAGTCCTCACCTATATGGGCCAGGGCTTCGGCGCCACAGAGATCGCATCGATGATCAACATCGCCGTGAAGACCGTCGGCGTGTACCAGGACCACATCAAGAAAAAGCTATCGCTCGAAAGCATTTCCGAACTGCGGAAGTACGCGATCGAGTGGGTGCAGGTGCTGTAACCGTATCGGGCTCCATCGCTCTCCCGTTGGGAAAGACGAGGATCATAGGCTCAGCGGCCCCTTTTCCAATGAGAAGGGCCATAATCTCCCTCGGCGATCCGTGGTCCCGTTGTCCAGAGCGAACGACGCCAGGCTGGCGATGCCCTCGCCGAGCCACGCGATATACAGGGCTTGGACTCCGTCGGGAATCGCGATGTCCGCCGAGTGCTCCCTCCACACGTTCGTGAAGTCGGGAACGGTTATCCTGCCGAGCGCGGGGCCGTCCCAAGACGTCCTCAGCTCGAAGTCGCCTTTACAATAGCCCCGCGTCTTGATCCTCACTCTGCAGACCCTTCTGCAATCGAAGTACTTGAAGCCCGCGACCGCGCCCTTCATCATGTTCGCCACATAGCCGGCTTCCTCGTCGCCATCCTTACCGTCCTGCGTGATTTTGGGAAAGCGGTTGTCCATGTAGGCATTGGGGGCGACGTACGAGGCCTCGTCTTCGCAGAAGAGGTTGCAGGCGATATACGCCGGATACTCGCCTTGACCTGCGAGTGGTCCGCCGTTGGGTCCGCAGGAGGTCATCTCCGCCTGGGGTATCGACCCGTCCTCTCTGAAGGTTATGCGCTCGAGGCAGCCC
The DNA here is from genome assembly GCA_963828175.1 of uncultured Spirochaetota bacterium. Classification (GTDB taxonomy): domain Bacteria; phylum Spirochaetota; class Spirochaetia; order Treponematales; family Rectinemataceae; genus UBA1306. The sequence goes on along the minus strand of CAWHFT010000041.1, from coordinate 23,998 downwards.
TGCCTGCTGAAGTTGGTCCCGTTGGTATGGCGATGATAGAATACGTACCATTGGCCGCCGATCTCGACGATGCTGCCGTGGTTGTTCCCCCCGTAGTACATCGGCTTGCCCGCCGGCTTATAGGCGCCGATGCCCAGATCGCAGTTGCTCACGATCACGCCGCGAAAGGCGAAGCCTTTCGTCGGATGGCTGCTCGTCGCATAGCACAGCTCGTGGAACACGACGGAAGAATAGACGAAGTAGTAGGTATCGCCCCGCTTGCGGATGGACGCCGCCTCGAAGTACTCGTGCCCCTCGTATCCCGAGCCCGCGCTGTACGGCCCGCTCGGCGCGATGAACGCGCTCTCCTCGATGACGGTGAGCATGTCCGAGCCGATCACGGTAGCCATGGCTCCTCTCCGGGATCGGTCGTCCCGCCAACAGAATCCCGTATAGAGATAGGTCCGATCTCCCTCGGTAAGGACTGCCGGATCGAACTGGGGTTGGTCGCCCGCCTTCTCGCCAAGCATCGTCCCATCGGAATGCCGCACGTAGCCAAGGAATTCGTACGTGCCGGTCGGCGTTTCGCAGACGGCCACCGAAACCACGGATACCTTGTCGAGGACGTAGTACAGGTAGTAGCGCCCGTCGGGTCCGACCGTGACGTCGGGGGCGTAGAGACACATTGCGCCATCGGGGTTCAGCGGATCGTTCGTCTTCCTGTAGGTAACGCCTTCGTAGCGCCAATCGCCCAGGTTCCCGATCGGCGCCGACCAGCATACATAGTCGTTGAGGCAGTAGGCGTGCCCGTTGAAGCGGTCGTGCGAACCGTATACGTATACCCTCTCACCGAAGACATGCGGCTCTCCGTCGGGTATGTACTCCCACGAAGGAAGATACGGGTTGAATCCTTGTTTTGCCATGGCCTCATACTATAGGCCCTGGCGCACGAAACGGTAACTGTGCTCTGTAGAGATGCCACTCTTCAGGTCGGGAAACGGAGCCGACCAGCACTGCACGATGAACAACATCCAATACGCAGCCGATATCATCTATCCCTGGTTCAAAAAGGTATTGGTACGCTAACTAACAGCGAGCTGCGGGGGATGAGTCCCTCCTCCGCATCAATTCGCATTTTTTTGTTTTCAGCCTGAAAGTTTTCGTTCTCAGCCTCAAAATAGTCTATTTCGAGTCTCAATCGCCGGGCACTTTTGTCGACGTAATAAGCTCGGAGGGCGGGATGGCTATTAAAGTCGCGTTGGTCCAAGACAATATTCGTAAAGATGGGACCTTGGTGCCACGCGTCGTGCAACGATACAAAGTCAAGTTCGATAAACTGCTCCGATACATGGACAGGGCTACCGGTCTTTCGGAAAGCGATCTCCGATCGGTTTTCCTTCAGTTCGCCGAGGCCCTGGCATTCTTCCTGATCGACGGTAGCGAGGTTCAGACTCCCATTGGCGCTATAAAATTGAGCGCACACTACCCCGGCATCGAAAGCGAGGGCCCGGGTTCGACTCGAGGCCAAAAGATCAGCAAGGACGACCTGCGGCTCCATATACGAGGGGATCGCTCCTTTTTGGATCGGCTTCGGCTAGGGTCCTCTATCCAGGTCGTCGATGGGCCGCCGCCATTGATCCCGGCGATCAGCCTCGTCCAGAACGCAGATATCCATGGCTCGATCGACTCCGGATCGGCAGCAGAGATCCTGCACATCACCGGAAGCCGTCTACGCTTCGCCTGGGACGATACGGAACTGGGCGTCTTCTTCCTGTCCGCCTCGGCATCCATTGCGGAAACCCGAATGGCCGTGTATAGCCATATCGGCAGCAACATCGTCGACGGCAAGATCCCCGATCTCGAAGCCGGAGAGTACAGGCTCGAAGTCAGGACCCGTCCCAGCGGAAGGGCGATCCGTATCGGGAAATATGGGAACGTAATCGCGATCTCTTGAGCTCTTCTGGCTACTCCGTCGTGGCAAACGCCGGCGGCCTCGACGACACGCCCCGTTGAAGTATACTAAAGGCACGAGGTGAACAATGCCCAACCGAGGCCCGAGGTTTCTTAGGCTCGTTACCCTATCTGCGCTCTGTCTTTCCGTCTCGCTGCTCTCCGCCCAGGGCGCCACTACGTCGAATGCCTGGTACGCGGGCCGCCTGGAGAAACTCGGCTTTACCGTATTTCCGGCTCCCGTAGCTTTGGAGGATTACTCGGTCCAGACTATGGGAGGCGTCACGTCAAAGCTGAGCGATCAGAGAGGCAAAATCGTGCTGCTCAACTTCTGGGCGACGTGGTGCCCGCCATGCAGGGCCGAGATGCCGGCCATCGAAGCGCTGTGGAAAAGGACCAAGGACAAGGGCCTCACGGTCATGGGCGTGAGCGTCGGAGAGGACCCGGCCAAGGTAAGAGACTTCATCACGAGCCAAGGCTATAGCTACCCGATCTTCGTCGATCCCAGCGGCGCGCTGGGGACCGCCTTCGGCGCAAGCGCGATTCCCACCACCTACATACTCGACAAGACGGGGGCGGCGATCGCGGGCAAGGTCGGCGGCTCTCCCTACGACAGCCCCGAGGCGATCGCCCTCTTCACCGAGCTGGCCTCGAGACCATGAGCCGGAAACGGCGCTAGACATTTCCTTCTCGACCGGTCATTATGAGCTTATGCCCATAATGACCGGGGGTCAGAATGGATTTGGTTCCGGAGAAAAAGCTTAATCCGAAGATCAAGAAGGTCATCGGAGTGATCAGCGGCAAGGGAGGGGTCGGGAAATCGACCGTGGCCGTCCTCCTCGCCCAGGCGCTCGCGACGCGCGGCCGGAAAGTCGGCGCCATGGATGCGGATATCACCGGCCCGAGCCTGCCTCGGCTGATGGGCCTTGACGCCTTCCGCGCCGAATCCGACGGCGAGAAGATCATTCCGCTCGTCTCCGAGGAGGGCATCGGCCTGGTCTCCATCAATCTGCTCTCCGAGCGCGAGGACGAGCCGATAATCTGGCGCGGACCCCTGCTCGGCCGGGCCATCGAGCAATTCTGGACCGACGCGGACTGGGGCGAGCTCGACTATCTCATCATCGATTTTCCTCCCGGCACCTCTGACGTCGCCCTCACCGCTTTTCAGACGATCCCGATATCCGGTCTGGTCGTCGTGGCGACGCCTCAGGATTACGTGTCGATGATCGTCACGAAATCGGTGAAGATGGCGACCATGCTCAAGGCGCCCCTCATCGGCCTGGTGGAGAACATGGGCTCCCTCGTCTGCCCGCATTGCGGCGAGCTCGTACCTCTCTTCGCCGACGGGATCGAGCGCGCGCCGGCCCTCGCGGGAATCAGCCTCCTTGCGAGCCTGCCATGGCGAGCCGAAGTGGCCCGAGCGCGCTCGATCCTCTGGGAATCCCTGCCCGAGGCGGCCCGAGCCGAAGCGAACGCCGTAGCGGACAAAGTCGAGGCCGCGCTTACGATGATCTCGATAAATGAATGATAAGGAGCACCTCATGAAAATCGCTATTCCCGCCCGAGACGGCAGCGTGGACGAGCATTTCGGCCACTGCAAGGAGTTCCTCGTGTTCGCGGTTTCGATGGACGGGTCGCTAAAGAACGAGGCGACGATCCCTTCGGCCGATGGCTGCGGCTGCAAGTCGGGGGTGGCCTCGACCCTCGCGCGCGCAGGAGTAACTCATCTCGTGGCGGGCAACATGGGCGAGGGCGCCGTCCGCGTCCTGGGCGCCCAGGGTATATCCGTAGCCAGAGGGGCTTCGGGTGACGCGCGGAGCGCGGCCCTCGCTTTCGCCCAGGGCAAGCTGGCCGACTCGGGGTTAGGCTGCGCGGCTCATGGCGCCGGCCGCGAATGCGACAGCTGAAGTCTGATGCCCAGGCCCACGACGGCGAGGATCCTCGGCTCCGCAATACTAAAGCGAGGATTCCGGCCCAATGGCCTCTCGGCCAGCGCCGCCGAGGAAGTGCTTCTGACGTTCGACGAGGCCGAAGCCCTGCGCCTCGCCGACCTGGAAGGGTTGTATCAGCAGGCGGCTGCTCAGCGTATGGGCGTGTCGCGCCAGACTTTCGGCCGCATCGTCGAGTCGGCTCGGCGCAAGTCGGCCGACGCCCTCCTCAACGGCAAAAAGCTGCGCATAGCGGGAGGAGTCGTATCGGTCCTGGAAGGAGAGCCGGGCTCCAAGCTCGTGGCCGTGCCGACTGATCCTCGCGGCCGGGTCGAGCCTCATTTCGGCCGCTGCGAGCGGCTAACGATATTCAAGGTAGGCCCGGACGGAGCCGTTCAATCCGAGGAAACCATCGAGGCCTCGATAGGACCGGGTTGCAGGTCGGTTTTGATGCCGCGCCTCGCTGCCCTGGGAGTGAAGGCCGTCGTCGTGGGATGCATCGGCGACGGCGCGATTCGGGTCGGCGCCGGCCACGGCATCGACATCGCGCGTGGAGCTTCGGGCTCGGCGCGGTTCGCCGCCGCGGCCTACGCGCGCGGCCAGCTCAAGGACTCGGGACTCGCCTGCGGGGGAGCGTGCAAGGCGCAGGGGCACGGCTGCCGATAACCCAAGTCGCGCAGCGACTGTGCACTCAGTCACTTTCGAAAAGGCCGCTCGAGCGTATACTTAAGGTGCGTCGGCATCGGCGAAGGAGTTACCAATGGGCGAGAAGATCCTGATCAAGGCGGGGTTGCGGGCGGTGCGACCGCAGCCGCCCGCGCCAGGCAAGGCGATCGCCAAAAGGTCCAAGCTCCTGAAGGTCCTCGTGGACACCGAGGCCGTCGAGATCGACAGACTAGGACGGCGCGTCAGGGTCCTCGGCCCCGAGTCGCCGGAAGACGGCGGCGGCGCGACCGAAACCTGGCTTCCCCACGACAAGCTAATCCTGGCCCAAGGCGGCAACCCCATACTGCCTCCCCTGCCCGGAGCCGATTCGCCCAACGTGTTCAAACTTTGGACGGTCCCCGACGTCGACAGGATCAAGGCCTACCTCGACTCCGCAGCGCCCGAAGACGGCCCTGATCGCGGGGGGCGGTTTCATAGGGCTCGAGATGGCGGAAGCCTTCCGCGAGCGCAGCCTCGCGACGACGGTCGTCGAGCTCCTGCCCAGGCTCATGTCGACGATGGACAGCGAGTTCGGCCCGATGATCGCCGCCAAGCTCGAGGAGCACGGCGTGCGTGTGGCGACCGGCCTCGGGCTCAAGGCGATCCTCCCGGGCGGGCGGGGTCACGAGGGAAAGGCCGAGCTCTCCGACGGCTCCGTCGTCGATGCCGGCATCGTCCTGCTGTCGATAGGCGTCCGGCCGGAGCTGACGCTGGCGAAGGCCGCGGGATTGTCGATCGGAGGCTCGGGCGGCCTCGAGGTCGACGAAGAGCTCCGGACTTCCGATCCGCGGATCTACGCGGCAGGCGACATGGTCGAAGTCCTCCACAAAGTATCGGGACGGAAGGTGCGCGCGCCGCTCGCCGGCCCCGCTAACCGCCAGGGCCGGATCGCGGCGTCGAACGCGCTCGGCATGCACGCGAAATACCGCGGCACCCTCGGCACGAGCGTGTTCAAGACCTTCGATGCCGTCGCCGCCTCGACGGGCTTGAGCGAGAAGGCCGCTCGCGAGGCCGGTTTCGACGTTGGCGCGGCCATCGGCTACAAGGACAATCACGCCTCCTACTATCCCGGCGGCAAGGAGCTCGTCCTCAAGCTCGTCTACGACCGCTCGACCTCGCGGCTCCTCGGAGCTCAGGTCTTCGGCACGGAGGGCGTGGAAAAGCGCATCGATGTCCTCGCGACGGCCCTCCACGGGGAGATGAGCCTGGACGACCTCGCCGAGCTCGACCTCGCCTACGCCCCACCGTTCTCCTCGGCCAACGACCCCGTGAACGTCGCGGCCTTCGTCGCGCAGAACGACGTCTCGGGCTACAGCCCGCTCGAGACGGCGGCCCAGCTCCGCTCCGCCCTCGCCGCGGCCGAGGCCGGGGGGCCGCCCGCCCTCGTGCTCGACGTTCGCAACGTCGGCGAGTACGAGCAGGGCCACGTCCCGGGATCGCTCAACCTGCCCCTCGACGAGCTCCGCTTCCGCTTGGGCGAGGTGCCGCGCGACGTCCGTATCCACCTGCATTGCCGCTCGGGCTTCCGCGCCCACCTCGCGCTGAGGATTCTCAAGGAGAACGGCTATGATGACCTCGTCAACGTCACGGGCGGCTACATGGCCATCCTCGCGGACGGCGGATATGGCTGACGACACCGCATACATCAAGCCGCCGAAGCCGATGCCTTGGCTGCTCGGGGCGATGCTGTCGCTCGTGGAGCGCCGGCTCGGGAAGCCGCTGGTCGCCAACCGCATCCTCGCCTGGTACCCGAAGGCCTTCTGGGGCTCGGGTCTGATGGAAGGCCTCGTCGCCCACGACGAGCCCGAGGTGCCCAAGCGCCTGCTCAAGCTGCTGCGAGTCTACGTTTCCTTCCTCGTCTCGTGTCCCTTCTGCATTGACCTCAACGCCAAGGAATACAAAGAGAGCGGCCTCGCCGACGAGGAAATCCTCGCCCTACAGGGGCGGAGGCGGTTCGAGGAAGTACCGAGCATAAGCTTGCCCGAGCGGGCGGCCCTCGAATACGCGCGTTGCGCGACTTCGTCTCCCGTCGCGTTTACGCCCGAGGTCATCGACGCCGTCCGCTCGAGCTTCTCGGAGCGCGCGATCGTCGTGATCGCGAGCACCTGCGCCCAAGTGAACTTCTGGGCTCGCCTCATCCAATCCCTCGGCGTCCAGCCCGCCGGATTTTCCGCCTCGTGCTCGATACTCGACCTGGAAAGATACCGGACTTTGCGCAGCGTAGGCGAAAAAAGCTAGCCAAGGCTCTTCCCGACGACGAGGCCCATGACCAGCACCGCGAGAACGAGGGCCGTGATGATCACGTAGCGCCAGTCGCGCTCGAGGGCGAAGGCCACGATCGAGACCGCGACACGGGCGAAGGGAGTGGCTATCAGAGTCGCAAGGCCGAGCATCACGACGGAGGCGGGATCGAGGGCGACCAGGCCGGCCATAACGGCGCTCAGGCTCCTGGGAAAGCTGATCGCGGCGTCGATCCGCAGATCGCGGGGCAAGCCCTTGACCGCGAGCAGCGCGAGGCCCAGGCAGACGATCACCGCGCTGACAAGCACGCCCGTCCGCAAGACGACGCTCACCGCCCTCTCGACGCGGTGAGATGGCTCCTCCGCGGGAAAGCTCACCTTCCCACCCCCAAACCTCGCAGGAACATCTGAGCGGCGATGACGGCGATCACCGTGAAGAAGGCGATGCGGATCCCTACGCCCGCTATCCGCGGAAGGATGCGCGCTCCGAACAGCGATCCCGCGAGCACGCCGAGAGCGACGGGGGCCGCGACGAAGGGATTGATGTCGCCACGGCTGAAATAGATGCCGGCGCTCGCGGCGGCGGTCACGCCGATCATGAAATTGCTCGTCGCCGTCGAGCTCTTGATCGGCATGCCCATGACGGTGTCCATGGCAAGCACTTTGAACACGCCCGACCCGATGCCGAGCAGGCCCGACGCCAGCCCGGCGACGTACATGATCGCGGCACCGAGAGGGACGCGTCGCAGGCGGTATTCGATGACGCGCCCGGCGGCCGGATCGAAGTACTTCCCCTCGAGCCTCAATGCGAGCGCGAGGCGAAGCCCGCGACTGCGGTCCCCGGCATCCGCCATCCCGTGGGCGACAGTCCCGCCCCTCAACTCCTCGAGGATCTTCCGCCCCGTCGGCACGAGCGAGTACGCGAGCACCAGGGCGAAGACGACGAAGAGGATCGGCGCCGGCGACGACGCCCACGAGGAAGGCTCCAGTCACCGCGCCGATGGCCGTCAGGATCTCGAGGAGCATGCCGACCCTTATATTGGCGAGATGATCCCGGACATAGGCCGCCGCGGATCCGCTCGAGGTGGCAATGACCGCGATGATCGAGGCGCCGGCCGCGGTCCTGAAGTCGATATGGAGGAACAGAGTCATGACGGGCACCACGATGATCCCGCCGCCGAGCCCGAGAAGCGAGCCCGCGGCTCCGGCTACGAAGGAGACGGCGAGCATCTCCAGGAACTGCAGGAAGAAGGTCGACATGCGAGTAATATAGTTGCGCAAACGGCGCTCGATCCAATATCATTTTGGCACTGAGCCATACCCGAGCGAGGAGCCTTCATGGACCTAAGGCATTTGACGTCCTTCCTCGCGGTCGCCGAGAAGCTCAATTTCGGACGCGCGGCCGAGAAGCTCCACATATCCCAGCCCCCCTTGAGCCGGCAGATCATGGAACTCGAGGAAGAGCTCGGCGTGGCGCTGTTCGAGCGCGGCCCCAAGGGCGTCAAGATCACGCCGGCGGGGCTATACTTGGAGAAGGAGGCGACGCGCATCCTCGGGCTCGTCTCCATCGTCAAAGAAAGGATCGGGACCATGGCCGGCGAGGGGACGCGGACCGTGAGGGTCGGTTTCGTCGCCTCCGCCATGTACTCCTTCCTGCCGGAGCTCATCGGAGAGCTCAATCGCAAGCTGCCCGGCCTCAATTTCGAATTCCTCGAACTGGCGACGAATGCCCAGGCGGATTCGCTGCTCGCCGGGCGAATAGACATCGGCTTCCTGAGGTCCTGGCTCGACGAGACGGGAATCCGGTTCGTCCCGATCGCGGAAGAGAGCCTTTCCCTCATCCATTCGGCGGGAGTAGTACCGGAGAATGACTCGGGCGACCTCGCCGCCTACTCGCGCCTGCCGTTCATCGCCATCCTGAAGGCTCACGCGCCGTTCATCGCCGAATGCGCCCAAAGGGCCTGCGAGAGCGCGGGCTTCGTCCCCACCACGGTATTCACCGCCGACCAATTCGACTCGGTCCTCAGGCTCGTGGCCGCCGGGCTCGGCTGGTCGATAGTTCCCACATCCTCCATGCGCGGCTCCCGCCTCGGCATAGTCGCCAAGGAGCTCCTAGGGCTGACGGACCGGATAGTCATCGGGGCGGCGCTGCGGGAGGAAGAGGACGATCCGGCCGTCCTGTCCCTGCTCGACATCGCGCAAAAGCACCTCACTTCCCCACAGTCGGGATTGCACCTGCTGCGCGAGGGCCGCGTCGATTCCAAGCTATAGCGAGCGGGACTTGGCCATCTGCGCGGCCGCATCGATTCGGCCCCTGGGCGAGACGCCGGCCCCCGACTCGTCCACCGCGACGACGGCCCCGCCGACGCGTCCGGTCGGCCATTTCACGGCGGCCTCGAATTCCTCGCGGCACGAGGGCAGGAGCGGCAGCGCGAAGAAGCCCGAGGCCATGATCTCGTACAGGCCCTCGGCGCTGTACGGGTATGGTATGGACGACTCGATGGCCTCGATCGCGTAACGCGCATCACGCAGCAATTCCGAGGTCCGCGCGAGGACCTGGGGGTTCGAGCCCATGTCCTCGACGCGACCCGATTCCCTGAGTCCCCGGTATTCGACTAGAGCCTGCCGCGCGATGCGGATGCTTTCGTTGGCGAGCTCCGGCACTACGGCCTCTAGTCCCTCGCCGAAGCCCGTGACGCAGACGATGTGGGGACTCGCGGTGTCGTGCGGCTCGATATCGTCCATCATCGCGACGGCCGCCGCCAACCGCGCTTTGGCCTCCCCGGAATCGCCCCTAAAATCGTCCGCGATCTGGCTGGCCTGCAAGTAGACTTTGAAATCGCCGTCCTCGAGCTCGCGCGCCAGATGCAGCGTCGCCCTCGCCTTGGCCAGCTCGCCCTGCCCCTTGCCGAGACCGCCCTCGAGCGCCGCGTGGAGTATCAGTCTGCGAATGCCGGCGGCCTTTGCCGCCTTCGCCGCGACCAGGCCCGATAGCACGCAGCTCAGATCGTCGCCTCCCATGGCAGCGACATTGCGGACGACGTCGGGTTCGAAGGGCTTCTCCGTTTCGGCGATGAACTTGAGGGCGCCGACCCGCTGCCCGAGGCTCTCGCGCACCGAGCGCCGTCCCCTGCCGTCGAGGGCCGAGAACCACCAGAGGGAATGTTCGTGCCACGCGATGTCGATGCTGTCTTCCAGCATGCGGGCGAATTGCTCGGCATCCGCGGATCCGGCCGCGCGCTGGACGAGCATCGGCCTGGCAGCCCGCCAAATCGCGGAATACTCCTCGGGAGAGATCGCCGGATCGGCTCCCGCAGGCCGGAGGGGCGGGGCCCCGATCGAGAGCACGTCGAGAAGACCGGCAGCGGCGAGCTTGGCGGACCAGTCCTTGAAGACGGCCAGCGCCCTGTCGAGGTCCGGCAGATCGGGCCACAACCTCGCCCGCATCACGGGAGGGAGCCCTCGCGCCACCCCGTGAGCTATGCGCATCGCGATGCCGTCGCCTTGCGCGCCATATCGGCCATAGCCGCTCCTGTCGACTGCATCCACCGACAGGTACCCTCCACGGGCCACGAGCTCGCGACCGAAGGTCATACGGGCCTCGTCGTAGCCTCGAGGATCGCCGCTTGCGACTTGCGCGTCCATCGTACCTCCGCTCGAGATAAGTTTACGGACAAGCGCCCGAAGCGGTCCAATACTCGTTTCATCTGCCCATATTCCCTATCGGTATCGATGCGCCCGAGGTATTGTCCCATCCGAAAAATGTATTTGTCTCCGAACTTCGGGCATGGTTAACCTTATTTTACCAATGGAGGTATTTCATGGAAAAGCGCTCGCGTCTTTTCTTCGGCATTGCGGCGTCGTTTCTGATCGTCCTGTCTTCCTGCCAGACTACCAAGCAGGTCAAGGCACCGGTCCCGGCCGCGCCGAGCAGCATAGCCACGGAATCCCAGGGCTTCTCGCCGAAGGCGGAGGCGGGGCACAATACTATCGATTTCGCCCTGACGCTGGGGAATCCCGAGGCCGTTAAGGGATGGAAGGTAGAGATGAAATCCGAAAAGGGCGTTCAAAGGACGATCTCGGGATCGGGGTCGAACGCGCCCGCGAGCGTGAGCTGGGACGGCAAGAATGACTCGGGCGCCTTCGCGCCGGAAGGTTCATACACGGCCGCGCTGAGCGTCGATTACGCCAGTACCTACGAAAGCTCCCAAGCGACGAGCTCCAGCTTCGTCCTCGATCTGACTCCACCCTCTGGAAAGATCGTCGTAGCCACGGCGGACCTCGTCCCCGCGGGACACGGCTTCGCCTCCCCGGCTTCGATAGTCATCGACGCCTCGTCGAGCGTGGCAAAGATAGACAGCTGGTCCCTCGACATCCTCGATCCCGCCGGCAAAGTCTTCCGCAGCTTCTCCGACAAATGGCCGCAGAACGCGGCGAGCTGGGACGGGCTATCCGCAGGCGGCGCTCAGGCAGCGCCCGCGACGACCTACAAGGCGTCGGCCAAGGTGCGCGACGAATACGGCAACGTCGGGTCCATCGTCGCGGACGTGCCCGTGGGCGACCTGCCCTCGGCCTCCGGCGCGACTTTCATAGAAGCGCCTAACGCGGGGTTCGCCCCTAAAGGCGAGTCCATGATCAAGACCATGGACTTCACCGTGGGGATCGGTCAAAAGGACGCGTTGAAAACGTGGAAGATCCAGATAGGCCAAACGGGCGGAGAATCCCAGAAGACACTGTCCGGAGACTCGTCGAACGTCCCTGCCTCCTTCTCCTGGGATGGCACGAGCGACTCTGGCGGTCTCGCTCCCGAGGGCGTGTACACGGCCAGCCTCGCCGTCGATTACGGCGCAGCCTTCAAGGCGGTCACCGTAAAGAGCAAGTCTTTCGTCCTCGACCTGACGCCGCCATCGGGCGCCGTCGTCTCCAAACCAGGCCGGCTCACGCCGGACGGCAAGGGCGGAATCACACCGATGACCTTCACGATCGTCGCCAATTCCGATATCGCCGCGCTGGACTCCTGGACCTTGAGCGTCGTGGGCGTGGACGGGCAGACCGCGCTGTCGACCGAGGCGAAGTTCCCGCAGAAGGACTTCGCCTGGGACGGCAAGGTTTCCGGCGGCGGACTCGTGGACCCGAACAAATCCTACGCCCTCGTGGCGCGGGTCAGGGACGTCTTCGGCAACGTCGGCACCCTTTCGGGCAGCCTGGGCCTCGCCGCGATACCCGCGGTGACGTCATCCGTCTCGATAACTCCGAAGCGCGGCGGCTTCTCGCCGAACGGCGACGCCGCCATGGATACGATGGAGTTCGACCTCGCCTACGGTCAGCCGCAGGCGGTGAAAGCCTGGAAGGTCGAGATCCTCAAATCGGCCCAGGTCATCCGCAGCTTCGCCGGCGACTCAGGCTCGCTGCCGCCGACCCTCTCGTGGGACGGCAAGAAGTCCGACGGCAAGCTCGCCGACGAGGGCAGCTACTCCGCGACCCTCGCGGTCGATTACGGCACCGTGTTCAAGCCGATCACGGCGAAGAGCGATCCATTCGTCCTCGACCTCAGCGTTCCCTCGGGCTCGATCAGCCTGTCCCAGGCCTTGTTCTCTCCTATCGAGTCGAACCCGACCCTCACCATCACGCTGGACGCGACTTCGCCGATCGCCAAGATGGACAGCTGGTCGATGAAGATATTCGACCCGGCCGGCAACCTCTTCAAGAGCTTCGAGGGCAAATGGCCGAACACCCAGGCCGTATGGGACGGCAAGGGAATCTCGGGAGACATGGTCGATTCGGCCGAGGACTACGCGGTGGCGGCGACGGTGCGCGACGAGTTCGGCAACTCCGCGGTGCTCAAGACGACCATCCCTGTGGACATCCTGGTGGAGAAGACCCCGACCGGCTATCGGATCCTGAGTTCGCGCATCTTCTTCAAGGCCTTCACCGCCGACTACTCTCATGTCGCCTCCGACTTGGCGAAGCAGAACGTCGTTAGGCTCGATCAGCTCGCGACCAAGCTGAAGAAATTCCCCGGCTACAAGATCAAGCTCGTAGGCCACGCCGTGATGATCAACTGGGACAATCCGGCCGAGGGCAAGGAAGAGCAGAAAGACATCCTCATCCCGCTTTCCAAGGCTCGCGCAGACGCGGTCAAGAAGGCCATGGTCGACCGGGGCTTCGATCCGGCCATGATCAGCACCGAGGGCGTCGGCGCCTCCGACCAGCTCGTGCCCGACTCGAACCTGGTGGACCGCTGGAGGAACCGCCGGGTCGCCTTCTTCCTGGACAAGCCCTGAGAGGGCGTCGAGACAGGGCCATGGGTCGCGACTCTAGACTCGCCTTGACCGTGGCCCTCTTCGTCTTCGCCTGGCTCGTCCCGGTCTCGGCGTCGAGCCAGGAGGTTACCCTCCGGATAGCGGCCAACGTGCCGGCGAATAGCCCGTGGGACCTCGGCCTCAAGCGCATGGCCGCCGCGTTCGACAGCGAGTCCAACGGGAGAGTGCGCGTCGAATTTCCCCCCGACGGCCCACGTCTCCACGGAATCGGACATCATCCAGAGGATGAGGTTCGGGTTGGACGGCGCGCTGCTGACGACCTACGGCCTCGCGGAACTATACCCCGATATCCTGGCGCTCTCGATGCCCACCTTCATCGGCAACGAAAAGGAATTCAACGCCGTGCTGGCCGCGGTGGTCCCGATGGTGAAGGCCAAGCTGGCCGACCGATACGTCGTGCTGGGCATCACGAAAGGAGGCTGGGTCCGGTACTTTTCCCGGTCGCCCATCGTCTACCCAGCCGACCTGGACAAGCTCCGGATATCGCTCGACCCGAGCCAGGAAAAGGAGATAACGCTGATGGAGAACGCCGGCGCTCGCGTGGTCGAGGGCACGGGGGCTGATTTTCTGCTGCAGCTCAACGCCGACGCCGTCGACGCCACCTGCGTAAGCCCGATCTACGCCGCAACCTTGTGGTCCCAGCTTCGGGGCAGGATCGAGTACATGTCGTCCTTCAAGGTCGCGCCGTTCATCGGGGCATTGGTTCTCGATAAATCCAGCTGGGAAAAGGTGCCCGAGGAGCTCCGCCCGCGGCTCGGGCGGCTCGTCGCGGGCATGGCTGCGCAGATCGGGCAGGACAGCGCAAAACTCGAGGACGAGGCCATCGCCTCGCTCGACGGCATCAAGGCGCCGCCCGAGCCGGCCGATGCGACTGCCAAATGGGCCGAGCTGATAGCCGGATGGCGCAAGGACCTCTTCCCGCAGTTGTTCTCATCCGACATCCTGGAGACGATCGACGCGGCCCTGGCAAAGGCGCGCCTGGGAGCGCGCGAGAAATGACATCGGGCACCACCGAGGTCTCCCCTATCGCTTAAGCGCGCGCTCGATCTCGGCGGTATGAGACCCCAACCCTCACGAAATATACACTATTAAGATATTTATTATATTTGACATTTCTGCCTATGCCTACGACGGGACCACCAACACCGGCGGCGCTTCCAGCTACCTGAGCTTCACGTCCGGCCCTTCAGTTGAGGCTCCCGTTACTTTTGCTCTCGTTTCTGGCGGGGGGACGATGGTCGTCGACACTCCGGCGAACTTGACCATCGCGAAGGGCGACAGTCCGGCCCTAACCATCCTAGTTGACCTGAGCCGCATGCTGCGTTTCTATAGTGGCGGGAAAGGCACTGCAACTGGTGGTGTAAATCCCTCCGATCCGGGCAACATGGCCTATTTTTCAGCCATACTGTTTTCGGGCACTCCGTTGCCGCCTTCTTCGGGACTCCCGGCACTATCCAGCGAGCAAGCCGGGCTATCACCTCGCGGATGTCTCCGGGGCGGTGAACGGCTGGATGACCATCATCTTCGCGCCGAACGACAGTCGGGGACAATGGCTTTTTCGATTGGGACACTACAGCGATGGGCGGAGCCTACGGAGAGGTGGAGTACATCCTCGCCTTCTAGGCGGAGCCCGCGGGGACCGCCCTCGGCCCCCTACTTCGACTCGAGCTTGGTGATGTCAGCCTCCAGGAACGAGCGCAGCCCCTGCTCGAGCTCGGCCTGGTTGTCGGCGGAGCTGATCCTCGCGCCCTTGTCGTGGAAGCGTCCGAACTGGGGCGAGCTGACGTCGAAGCCCACGAAGCTGACCAGCTGGGTCGAAGTAGTCACCGCGAAGTCCCCGGTGGTCGCGCTGTTGCGGTTCGAGTAGATCGCGTCCATCACCTCGAGGGGATCGGGATCGACGTTGTTCTCGCCGTCGGTGATGATGATGAGGCTGTTGAAAATGGTGCCCGACTGCGCGAGGGCCTGCGAGCCCGCCTCGAGGGCGGCTCCGATGGCCGTACCGCCGTCGGGGTGGAAGTTATCGGGGCTCGAGGCGACCTTGAGCTTCTCGATGCCGACGGCGTTCAGCACGGTCATCGGGAGTACTGTATCCACGCCATTGCTGAATTTGAGGAGGGTCACCTGGACCTTCAGGTCCTTCTGCCGCTGGGTGAGCCCTTCCAGGTAGCTGGTGATCGTCGCGAAAGCCCTCGAGGCCTGGAGGTACTTGGGATCGCCGCCGGTTCGGGGCGGGTCGCCCATCGACCCCGACACGTCGAGGATGATCGCCACCGAGATGCCCACATCGTCCACCGAGTTCAACCCCGGCTTGAAGTCCTTGCCGAACTGGAGGACGTAGCCTTTGGTCCCCTTGAACACGCCCATGTCGAGAGGAGGGCCGCTCGGACCGCAGGAAATCGCGGCGAGCAGGGCTATCGTCGCGAGCAGTAGCGTGGCCGGCCTGCTCATTGTCGCCGCCCCTTACTCGAAGGAGATGAACTTTACTTCGACGCGCCGGTTCTTGGAAGGGTCCTTGTCGTCGATGGGATTGTCCCAACCCTTCCCCTCGGTGACGATCCGTGTGGGGTCGATATGGAACTGGTCCACGAGGATCGACTTCACGAACTCGGCTCGCTTCTTGGAGATCAGCTTGGCCTGCGCGCTCGCCTCGATGAAGGCCTGGTTGCCCTGGGCCTTGAAATCGGCGACCTTGGCGGTGTCGAGGTAGCCGGCGAGCTTCACGACGGTCGTCGCGAGGAACTTCGTCTGCTCCGCCACCTGGGCGAGCAGGACCATGTTCTGCTTGACTTCCGGGGAGGTGGACTTGGTGTCGAAGTCGAGCTTCTGCGCCTCGAAGAAGAGCTGGACATTGTTGGTCAGCACGACCCGCTGGTTCTCGAGGTCCCCTATGTCGAAGGAAGCTTTCTTGTTGAAGGAGTCGAGCATCGCGTTCTTCTGCCCCGGATACCCGCCCTTCTTGTCGATGCCGGCGAAGACCTTGGAAGTGAGGACCTGCTCGGTATCGTAGCTCGCGTCCGGCGAGAGCGAGCCTAGCTCCTTGTTGTACTCCTGCGAGAGGAGGAAGACCTTGTATGCGCCGATCGAGTTGTTCGAGTCGAAGAACATCTTGTTCTCCGGATAGTTCGCGATATGCACGTCGTCCAGCATCGTCTTGGCTTCCCCGGCGGTCTTCAGCTTGTAGAATGAGGCCATCACGTTGTACGTGGACGTGTCGATCAGCTGGGAGGCTTCCATCATGGCCTCGACGAAGGCCTGCATCATGTCCGGCTTGTCCTGGAGCAGGTCCGAGCGGACGATGTAGACGTCGGCGATGAGCTGGTTGGCGTCCTTGGAGCTGATCAGCAGCCGCGTGTCCGGCACGTAGCTGGGCGATTTGGAATCCACGCAGTCGCTGAGATAGGGCGTCCAGGTGACCCAGGCGGCGATTTGGCTGTTGCTCTTGAAGAGCTTGAGCGCCTTGTCGCCATCGTCGACCCATACGACCTTGACGTCCTTCCCGGTGAGCCCGTTCTGCGATAGGTACCACAGGAGGAAGAAGCTGTAGGGCGAATTGCTCGACGTGAGGATGATCTTGCCCTTCATGTCCTGGGGCGGATTCCGGATCGAGTCCCTGATGAGGATGCCGTCGCCGCCCGTGGACCAATCGAAGAGGCCCAGGACTTTCGGCGCCACGCGCTTGTCGGCCTTGAGGGCATCGTACAGGAGCGGCAGGCCGTCCATCTGGGACCAGATGATCGGCCAGCGACCCGCGGCATAGCCTTTGAGCTGCTCGGTGGCGCTCTCCTGGTTGACGATCTCGACCCCGAATTTGCCCTTTTTGTAGAAGAGCGAATCCTTGGTGGGCTTGAGGCTGTTGCCGTTGGCCGCGAAAAGCGCGGCGTACCCGCCCCACGTATCCAGCGGTACCTGCAGGAGGGGCACCGGCCCGTCCCCGAGGTCCACGGTCGAAAGCTGGTAGCCGCCGATCGCGGGAATCGTCAGGGGCTCGACCTTGGCGAATGTAAGATCGCTCGAGCCAGCGGCGGCGCTCGCGCCGCCTTTGTCGGCAATGAGGAATTTATAGCCTAGTCCAGCCCCGATGACGATTACGAGAATGAGTATACCGATCCAGGCCCGTTTCATGTGCGTCTCCTAGAGTCAGGCGCGCGCCGCGGTCAGCTTCGCCTTGAGGTCAGCTTCGATCTGCGCGAGGTCCTTCTCGGCCTGCGCCCTCTTTTCCCTGCCCTCGGTCTGGATGCGAAGCGTCTCCTCGAGAGTCGAGATGAGGTCGTCGTTCGTCTTCCGCAGGGTCTCGATCTCCACTATGCCCCGCTCGCTCTCCTTGGCCACCTCGATGCTCCCCGTCTTGAGCAGCTCCGAGTTCCGCGTCAGGAGGTCGTTCGTGGCGTCGGTGACCGCCTTCTGCACGCCGAGAGCCTTCTTCTGGCGGAAGAGGCTGATGGCGATGACGATCTGGCTCTTCCAGAGGGGAATGGTGGTCATGATGGAGCTCTGGATCTTCTCCACGAGGGTTTGGTCGTTGTTCTGGATCAGCCGCACCTGAGGGGCGGTCTGGATGGAGATCATCCGGGAGAGCTTGAGGTCGTAGAGCTTCTTCTCGAGCCGGACGAGAAAGGAGCTGAAGTCGTTGAGCTTCTGGGCGTCCATCGGGTCGCCCGAGGCCTTGGCCTTCGCCTGAAGCTCGGGCAGGGCGGTGGCCCTGAGGTCGTCGAGTTTGATCTGCCCCGCGGCCAGGAAAAGATCGAGCTCATGGAGGTACTCGACGTTCTTCTGGTAGAGCTGGTCCAGCATCGTGATGTCTTTGAGGAGGGTCATCTTCGAATCGTCCAGGCTGTTGACGATCTTGTCGATCTGGGTCTCGAGCTTGGAGTAGCGGGCCATGAAGCGCTCGGCCGCGTTGACCAGGTTAGCGAAGATGCCCTTGTGCTCGGAGGCGAGGCCCCCGACGTCCACTTCCTTGATCTTGAAGACCAGGTCGGTCAGCGCCTGGCCGACCTCGCCCGAGTCCTTCGTCCGGATCTGGCCGAGCATGGTGTCGGCGAAGCCGGAGATCTTGACCTGCGCGCTGATGCCGTACTGCACTATCGATTGGGAGTCCTCGACCGAGATGGCCTTCGCCATCTCCCGCGCCTTGGCCAGGTCGTCGGACGGCAGCGCCGCCAGGTCCACCACCGCCACGGCCTTCGTGCTCCGCCGTATCGCCCACTTCCTACTCCTTCCCCAAGCCTTCCATCTTGATGGTCTGCTCGAGAGTCTCCAGCTCGGCGTCGAGATCCATGGCGTCGTCCGAGAGCAGTCTCGCGAGCTGCTTGTCGAAGGCGTCGCGTATGGTCTGGAGCATAGACTCGACTTTGGCCAGGGACTTCTTGATGTCCTCGTCCTCGACGTTCTGAGCGACGAGCTCCACGTACTTGTTGAGTATGTTGATCGTGGATTCCAGGTAATAGTTCAGGAACTGGTGCGCCTGCCTCAATCTGCCGGGGTCCCGCTCGATCTTGGCGAGGATCTTCCCGATTATCCCCTCGATGTCCTTGATCTGGGAAACCATGGAAGGCTTGCGGACCTTCTTCTCCAGCTCCTGGATCGCCGTCAGCTTGTGCCTGCCATCCTGGAGGGCCGTCCTGAGCTCCGACTCGTCGGCGACGACTTCGGGCTTTTTTACCCTGAAAAGGAAGAAAAAACCCACGGCGTAGGCGAGACCGGCGACGAGAAGGGAGGGAATGATCGGTACGTCGATGACGAGGAAAAAGACCAGGAAGACCGCCGCGGCGAGGATTCCGGAGAGCAGCCCGTCTTTCGCAGTTTTGTCCGACATGCTTGAGAGTATCGCATGCCGGGCTTTGCGGCAATAGTCCGCTGGACAGCCTCACATCGGTGCTACTATTGCCGCATGGACAACTACGATCTCAACTCGCTCTCGCTGCCGAAGCTTTCCGGCCTGGGCCTCGCGTCTTCGCTGCCCTCTTGGCTTTCCGCCCCGCCGGCTTCTCCTCCCGAGCCTCTTGTCCCAGGGCTCTACAAGATGCGCGACATACGCCTCGCACCCCGACGCTGTATCCCTACGCACAGGCCCGCGAACGCGCCGCGCGCCCTCTTAGGCCTTCCGAGGTGGGAGCCAGCTGGGAGGCGAGGGCGCGGCCGGAGCGAAAAGCCCCTTTCCGTCCACACGCGATTACGCCGCGGCATATCGATCTGGGGGACGACGCCCCTCAAGGTCGCCGAGCACTTCCTCGCCGCCGTCGACGAGAGCGAGGTCGGCGATCGTCCCTGCGCGCCTTCATCGCGAGCGGCCGCGGGCATCATGCGGCAGGCGCGCCTTCGGAGGCCCGCCGGGGCGCCGGCCGTCCCTTGACTCGATGGACGGGGTCCCCGTCGCCGTCAAGGACGAGGTGGACCTTGCGCCCTACGCGTCGCACGCGGGCACGACCTTCATCGGCGCGGGGCCGGCGGCGGACTGTACCGCGGCCGCTCGTCTGCGCGCCGCCGGCGCCCTCATGGTCGGCAAGACGGATCAGCGAGTCGGCCTCGACCCCAGCTCCTTCACGCGAACTTCGGGATCGACGCGCAATCCCTACTCGCTCGATCTCACGAGGCGGGAGGCAGTTCCTGCGGATCGGCGGCCGTCGCGGCAGCCGATCCGCAGGAACTGCCTCCCGCCTCGTGATCGAGCGAGTAGGGATTGCGCGTCGTCCCGAAGTTCGCGTTGAAGGAGCTGGGGTCGAGGCCGAGCTCGTTCATATTTGTCTTGCCGACCATGAGGGCGCCGGCGGCGCGCAGACGAGCGGCCGCGGTACAGTCCGCCGCCGGCCCCGCGCCGATGAAGGTCGTGCCCGCGTGCGACGCGTAGGGCGCAAGGTCCACCTCGTCCTTGACGGCGACGGGGACCCCGTCCATCGAGCTCAAGGGACGGCCGGCGCCCCAGCGGGCCTCCGAAGCGCGCGCCTGCCGCATGATGTCCTCGCGGTCGCTCGCGATGAAGGCGCGCAGGGGACGATCGCCGACCTCGCTCTCGTCGACGGCGGCGAGGAAGCGCTCGGCGACCTTGAGGGGCGTCGTCCCGCCCGGATCGATATGCCGCGGCGTAATCGCGTGTGGACGGAAAGGGGCTTTTCGCTCCGGCCGCGCCCTCGCCTCCCAGCTCGGCCTCCACCTCGGAAGGCCTAAGAGGGCGCGCGGCGCGTTCGCGGGCCTGTGCGTAGGGATAGAGCGTCGGGTCGGTGTCGAGGCGTATGTCGCGCATCTTGTACACGCCGCCCTGGGACAAGAGGCTCGGGAGGAGAAGCCGGCGGGTCGGCGGAAAGCCCAAGAGGGCAGCGAAGACGCGGAGGCCCAGGCCGGAAAGCTTCGGCAGCGAGAGCGACTTGAGATCGTAGTTGTCCATGCGGCAATAGTAGCACCGATCGTGAGGCTGTCCAGCGGACTATTGCCGCAAAGCCCTCGGCATGCGCATACTCTCAAGCATGTCGGACAAAACTGCGAAAGACGGGCTGCTTTCCGGAATCCTCGCCGCGGCGATCTTCCTGGTCTTCTTTCTCGTCATCAACGTACCGATCATTCCCTCCCTTCTCGTCGCCGGTCTCGCCTACGCCGTGGGTTTCTTCTTCCTGTTCAGGGTAAAAAAGCCCGAAGTCGTCGCCGACGAGTCGGAGCTCAGGACGGCCCTCCAGGATGGCGGGCGCAAGCTGACGGCGATCCAGGAGCTGGAGAAGAAGGTCCGCAAGCCTTCCATGGTTTCCCAGATCAAGGACATCGAGGGGATAATCGCGAAAATCCTCGCCAAGATCGAGAAGGATCCCGGCAGGTTGAGGCAGGCGCACCAGTTCCTGAACTATTACCTGGAATCCACGATCAACATACTCAACAAGTACGTGGAGCTCGGCGCGCAGAACGTCGAGGACGAGGACATCAAGAAGTCCCTGGCAAAAGTCGAGTCCATGCTCCAGACCATACGCGACGCCTTCGACAAGCAACTCGCGAGGCTGCTGTCGGATGACGCCATGGATTTCGACGCCGAGCTGGAGACTCTCGAGCAGACCATCAAGATGGAAGGCTTGGGGAAGGAGTAGGAAATGGGCGATACGGCGGACACGAAGGCAGTGGCGGTGGTGGACCTGGCGGCGCTGCCGTCCGACGACCTGGCCAAGGCGCGGGAGATGGCGAAGGCCATCTCGGTCGAGGACTCCCAATCGATAGTGCAGTACGGCATCAGCGCGCAGGTCAAGATCTCCGGCTTCGCCGACACCATGCTCGGCCAGATTCCGGACGAAGGACTCGGGCGAGGTCGGCCAGGCGCTGACCGACCTGGTCTTCAAGATCAAGGAAGTGGACGTCGGGGGCCTCGCCTCCGAGCACAAGGGCATCTTCGCTAACCTGGTCAACGCGGCCGAGCGCTTCATGGCCCGCTACTCCAAGCTCGAGACCCAGATCGACAAGATCGTCAACAGCCTGGACGATTCGAAGATGACCCTCCTCAAAGACATCACGATGCTGGACCAGCTCTACCAGAAGAACGTCGAGTACCTCCATGAGCTCGATCTTTTCCTGGCCGCGGGGCAGATCAGACTCGACGACCTCAGGGCCACCGCCCTGCCCGAGCTTCAGGCGAAGGCCAAGGCCTCGGGCGACCCGATGGACGCCCAGAAGCTCAACGACTTCAGCTCCTTTCTCGTCCGGCTCGAGAAGAAGCTCTACGACCTCAAGCTCTCCCGGATGATCTCCATCCAGACCGCCCCTCAGGTGCGGCTGATCCAGAACAACGACCAAACCCTCGTGGAGAAGATCCAGAGCTCCATCATGACCACCATTCCCCTCTGGAAGAGCCAGATCGTCATCGCCATCAGCCTCTTCCGCCAGAAGAAGGCTCTCGGCGTGCAGAAGGCGGTCACCGACGCCACGAACGACCTCCTGACGCGGAACTCGGAGCTGCTCAAGACGGGGAGCATCGAGGTGGCCAAGGAGAGCGAGCGGGGCATAGTGGAGATCGAGACCCTGCGGAAGACGAACGACGACCTCATCTCGACTCTCGAGGAGACGCTTCGCATCCAGACCGAGGGCAGGGAAAAGAGGGCGCAGGCCGAGAAGGACCTCGCGCAGATCGAAGCTGACCTCAAGGCGAAGCTGACCGCGGCGCGCGCCTGACTCTAGGAGACGCACATGAAACGGGCCTGGATCGGTATACTCATTCTCGTAATCGTCATCGGGGCTGGACTAGGCTATAAATTCCTCATTGCCGACAAAGGCGGCGCGAGCGCCGCCGCTGGCTCGAGCGATCTTACATTCGCCAAGGTCGAGCCCCTGACGATTCCCGCGATCGGCGGCTACCAGCTTTCGACCGTGGACCTCGGGGACGGGCCGGTGCCCCTCCTGCAGGTACCGCTGGATACGTGGGGCGGGTACGCCGCGCTTTTCGCGGCCAACGGCAACAGCCTCAAGCCCACCAAGGATTCGCTCTTCTACAAAAAGGGCAAATTTGGGGTCGAGATCGTCAACCAGGAGAGCGCCACCGAGCAGCTCAAAGGCTATGCCGCGGGTCGCTGGCCGATCATCTGGTCCCAGATGGACGGCCTGCCGCTCCTGTACGATGCCCTCAAGGCCGACAAGCGCGTGGCGCCGAAAGTCCTGGGCCTCTTCGATTGGTCCACGGGCGGCGACGGCATCCTCATCAGGGACTCGATCCGGAATCCGCCCCAGGACATGAAGGGCAAGATCATCCTCACGTCGAGCAATTCGCCCTACAGCTTCTTCCTCCTGTGGTACCTATCGCAGAACGGGCTCACCGGGAAGGACGTCAAGGTCGTATGGGTCGACGATGGCGACAAGGCGCTCAAGCTCTTCAAGAGCAACAGCCAAATCGCCGCCTGGGTCACCTGGACGCCCTATCTCAGCGACTGCGTGGATTCCAAATCGCCCAGCTACGTGCCGGACACGCGGCTGCTGATCAGCTCCAAGGACGCCAACCAGCTCATCGCCGACGTCTACATCGTCCGCTCGGACCTGCTCCAGGACAAGCCGGACATGATGCAGGCCTTCGTCGAGGCCATGATGGAAGCCTCCCAGCTGATCGACACGTCCACGTACAACGTGATGGCCTCATTCTACAAGCTGAAGACCGCCGGGGAAGCCAAGACGATGCTGGACGACGTGCATATCGCGAACTATCCGGAGAACAAGATGTTCTTCGACTCGAACAACTCGATCGGCGCGTACAAGGTCTTCCTCCTCTCGCAGGAGTACAACAAGGAGCTAGGCTCGCTCTCGCCGGACGCGAGCTACGATACCGAGCAGGTCCTCACTTCCAAGGTCTTCGCCGGCATCGACAAGAAGGGCGGGTATCCGGGGCAGAAGAACGCGATGCTCGACTCCTTCAACAAGAAAGCTTCCTTCGACATAGGGGACCTCGAGAACCAGCGGGTCGTGCTGACCAACAATGTCCAGCTCTTCTTCGAGGCGCAGAAGCTCGACTTCGACACCAAGTCCACCTCCCCGGAAGTCAAGCAGAACATGGTCCTGCTCGCCCAGGTGGCGGAGCAGACGAAGTTCCTCGCGACGACCGTCGTGAAGCTCGCCGGCTACCTCGACACCGCCAAGGTCGCCGATTTCAAGGCCCAGGGCAACCAGGCCTTCATCGAGGCGAGCGCGCAGGCCAAGCTGATCTCCAAGAAGCGAGCCGAGTTCGTGAAGTCGATCCTCGTGGACCAGTTCCATATCGACCCCACACGGATCGTCACCGAGGGGAAGGGTTGGGACAATCCCATCGACGACAAGGACCCTTCCAAGAACCGGCGCGTCGAAGTAAAGTTCATCTCCTTCGAGTAAGGGGCGGCGACAATGAGCAGGCCGGCCACGCTACTGCTCGCGACGATAGCCCTGC
>CAWHFT010000040.1:0-6721 GCA_963828175.1 uncultured Spirochaetota bacterium | reverse complement strand
GCCCTTCGATTTCGAGGGCAGGGCCAAGGCCCGGCTCGCCCAAGACGGGATCGAGAAGCTCCGCCAGGCGGTCGACACCCTCATCGTTATCCCGAACCAGCACCTCCTCAAAGTGGTCGAGCGCAGGACGCCGATCAAGCAGGCCTTCTCCCTCGCGGACGACGTGCTCCGCCAGGGCGTCCAGGCGATATCCGACCTGATCACCGTCCCCGGCGAGATCAACATCGATTTCGCCGACGTCCGTACGGTGATGCAGGGGCAAGGCGACGCGATCATGGGCATCGGCTCGGCGACGGGGACAACCGCGCCGTGGAGGCCGCGACCAAGGCGATCAACAACCCGCTGCTCGAGGACGCCAGGATCGACGGGGCGAGGAACCTCCTCATCAACGTGACGGGAGGCGAGGACTTCTCCCTGACCGAATTCGAGGAGTTCCTCAACCTTATCACCAAGAGCGCCGACCGCGAGTACTTCCAGAAGCCCGGTCTCATCGTCGACCCGAGTGTCGGCGACGAAGTGCGAGTCACCGTCATAGCGACGGGCTTCGGCCAGGGCTCTCGGCCCGGCAGGGAAAAGTCTTCAGGGGATGCCCAGCGCGAGGAAGTCCCCGGCAAGCACGGTCTGGACGACTACCTCTCGCCCGACGAGTGGAAACGGATCACCGAGGCGCCGACGGCTACGCGCGGCAAGCAGTACCTCCTGGGGAGGAACGGCGAGGACGAGCTGGACATCCCGACCGTGCTCCGCGAGCGCAAATTCTCCGGCGAGAAGAGCGAGGCCTGAATTTGGGCACGCTCGCGTCCCGGTACCGGGCCTACCTCATAGCCGCCCGCAAGCGGTCGCCGCTGACGGCCGAAGTCTATCTTCGCGAGGCGGCGACGCTGGAGCGCTTCCTCGCCGGCAATGGTTCGAGCCCCGAAGCCGCGACGAGCGCCGAGCTCCTTGGCTACCTCGTCTGGCGCCAATCCGGAGCCGCGGCGACCCGACCTGAGGATGGCGACCGATCGACGAGCGCGGCGCTTTCGAGGAAAACGATGGCTCGAGTCGTCTCCAGCGTGCACGCTTTCTATAAATTCATGAGGCTCGAGGGCCTTCGCGTCGACGACCCGAGCGAGCTCATCGAGACGCCCAAGCAGGAACGCGGTGCTGCCGTCCGTGCTGCCGCTCGAGGAAGTGGACCGCTTCCTCGCCTCGATCGACTCGAGCACGCCGCGCGGCCTCAGGGACCGGGCCCTGTTCGAGCTCATCTACTCCTGCGGCCTGCGGATCTCCGAGGCCGCTGACCTCAGCTTCGACCGCCTCTATCTCCGCGAGCGCGTGATACGCGTTATCGGCAAAGGCCGCAAAGAGCGCCTCGTGCCGTTCGGAGAGGAAGCGGCGATGTGGCTCGGCCGGTACATCGAGGAAGGCAGACCGGCGCTCGCGAAGACCAGGAGCGACCGCGTCTTCCTCAATCAGGCCGGCAAGGGCATATCGAGGAAGGGAATCTGGAAGCGCTTCGACGGCCTGCGCGACGCGTCGGGAGTGGAGGCCAAGGTCGCATACCTTCCGGCACAGCTTCGCGACCCATCTCCTCGCGGGCGGCGCCGACCTGCGGACCGTCCAGGAGCTTCTGGGGCACTCGGACATCTCCACTACGCAGATTATACCCATATCGATCCGGAAACCTGCAGGACTACCACCGCGATTTCTTTCCGAGGAAGTAAGTGAAGCGGGAGTCATGTCTCAAGCGTAGGAAGGAAGGAGGGACCAGATGAAAATCGACGAGAAACGCCTCATCCTCGCCCTTTCCATCCAAAGGATCGCCTTTTTGCGGCCAGAGGAGAAACTGCTCCTCTGGGATCTCGTTGACGACGAGCTCTCGCTATCGTTACTTTTATGCCGGGACGTCGAGGCGGCTATCGGTCGGGGCTTGGGCGGAAGGCCCTGGTTACCCGATTCCTTCCTCGAGGCCGCGGTCCGCGACGCCCGTTACCTCGAAAAATCGGGATGCCGCTTCGTTCACTACGATGACGACGCATATCCATCCGCCCTTCGGGAGACTTCGCGGCCGCCCTTCGGTCTGTTCGCTCGAGGCGCCGGAGATCGGCCGAGCGGCCGACTGCGCGGCCGTCGTCGGGACCAGGCTGCCGACCGCCAAAGGGACGGCGGCCGCTTTCGATCTGGCTTGCGGCTTGTCTGAGGCGGGGGTGGTCGTCGTCTCCGGGCTCGCGCGCGGCGTCGACGCGGCGGCGCATCGGGGAGCCCTCGCGGCGACCCGCTTCTGGCGCGCGCCCGGGTTGGCGCGAGCGGCGCCACCTGCGCCGTACTTCCTTGCGGCATCGATCGGATCTATCCGCCGAGCAATCGAAGGCTGGCGGGAGACATGCTCGACGGCGGAGGGCTCCTCCTCTCCGAGTATCCGCCCGGAGAAGAGATTCATAAATTCAGGTTCCCCGAGCGGAACCGGATAATCGCGGGCATGTCGCGGGCGTGCGTCGTCGTGGAGGCCCCGGCCAAATCCGGAGCTCTGATCACGGCCGACCACGCGCTCGACGAGGGCCGCGACGTCTGGGTCTCGGCCGAATGCCTCGGAGGACCGCGGAGTGCGGGGGCCGACCGCCTCGCCGCGGACGGGGCCCGTGCCATCGTCGACGCCGGGGATCTCCTCGAGGATTGGGGGCGCCTCGGGCCGGTAGATTTCGTAAGCAGCTTCGCTTTGCCAAAGGCGAGATAGGAGATAGTGGGCATGTCGGAAAAAAAGAGCGCGGCGAACGCGGGGGCCAAGATCCCGGCCGTCGGGGCTAAAGCCCCGACGAAGGTCAAGGCGAAGACCAAGAAGAAAGTCGGCGCCAAGAAGGCCGCGCCGAAGAACATTCTCGTCATCGTCGAGTCGCCGGCAAAGGCCAAGACGATAGAGAAGTACTTGGGGCCCAAGTACACGGTGCTCGCCTCCATGGGGCACCTCATCGACCTGCCGAAGTCCCGCGTGGGCATCGACGTCGAAGGGGATTTCGAGCCCGAATACCTCACGATCAGAGGGAAGGCCAAGCTGCTCAAAGAGCTGCAAAAGGCGGCAAAAAAATCGAGCCTCGTCCTGCTTGCGTCTGATAACGACCGCGAGGGAGAGGCGATCGCCTTCCATATACAGAATTCGCTGCGCAGCAAGGAAGCCGGGCTGCCTATCCAGCGAATCGTGTTCAACGAGATCACGCCTCAGGCCATCCGCGACGCGGTCAAGGCCCCGCACGCGATCGACGACACGAAGGTCGACGCCCAGAAGGCCAGGCGGGTCCTCGACCGCCTCGTCGGGTACAATCTCTCGCCGCTTTTGTGGAAAAAGGTCAAGAACGGCCTCTCCGCGGGCCGCGTCCAGTCGGTGGCCCTGAGGCTCATCTGCGACCGTGAGAAGGAGGTCGAGTCCTTCTTCCCCGAGGAATACTGGAGCGTCGAAGGCGACTTCCGCAAGGGTCGCGGCGCCTTCACCGGAGGACTAGTCCTTTTCCGCGGCGAGAAGCCGTCGCTCGTGGACGAGGAGTCGGCCAAGGCCATCGTCGACGCGATACAGGGCAAGAAGGCCGTCGTAGGCGAGATTCGGGAGACCGAGAAGACCATGCGGCCCAAGCCGCCGTTCACGACGTCCAAGCTCCAGCAGACGGCGGCCAATCGGCTGGGCTTCACCAGCAAGAAGACCATGCAGATCGCGCAGCAGCTCTATGAGGGCGTCAATATCGGCTCCACGCGCATCGGACTCATCACGTACATGCGAACGGACTCCACGCGCATTTCCGAGACCGCGATAACCGAGGTCCGAGCCCTCCTCGCCGAGCGCTTCCCTGCCGAATTGCCTGCGTCGCCCAACGTCTACATCGCCGACGGGAAGGCCCAGGACGCGCACGAGGCGATCAGGCCCACCCTCGTCGCCTACGACCCGGAGTCCGTGAAGGAGCATCTGTCCAAGGATCAGCTCAGGCTCTACGCACTCATATGGGAGCGCTTCGTGGCGAGCCAGATGACGAGCGCGAAGGTGCGCAGCTCGAGCGTGGACATAGTCGCGGGCGAGGGGACCTTCCGCGTCGTCTCGTCGAGGGTCGTAGAGCGCGGCTTCTACAAGGTGATCAAGCTAGGCGCATCCAAGGAAGACAAAGCCGAGGGCAACGTGCCCGAGCTGAAGGCCGGCGAGGAGATCAAGCTCGATCTGGTCCGCTCCGAGCAGCACTTTACGCAGGGCCCCTCGCGCTTCACCGACGCGTCGATCATCAAGGCGCTCGAGGAGCAAGGCATCGGCCGCCCCTCGACCTACGCGCCCATCATCTCGGTCCTCTTGGAGCGCTATTACGTCTCGAGGGAGAATCGCCAGCTCGTGCCCACAACGCTCGGGCGGATGATCAGCGACATCCTCGTGGAGTACTTCCCCGGCGTCGTCAACGTCGGATTCACCGCGGGCATGGAGGAGATGCTGGATCAGGTCGAGGACGAGAAGGCAGACTGGGTGGGCAAGATCCGCGACTTCTACGGTCCATTCAAGGAGAAGGTCGACGAGGTCATGGAGGATCTCCAGTCCTTCCGCGGCATGCTCGACGAGGCGACCGACATCGTCTGCGAGAAGTGCGGCAAGCCCATGGTCAAGAAGCTCGGCCGCTTCGGCTACTTCCTCGCCTGCACGGGTTTCCCCGAGTGCAGAAACACTCGCTCGATCCCCCTTGGCAAGTGCCCGCGGCCGGACTGCGGCGGCGACATCGTCGCCAGGCGGAGGGCCAAGGGGAAGGGCAGGGAGTTCTACGGCTGCACGAATTACCCGACCTGCGACTTCATCACCTACAACAAGCCGACGAGCACGCTCTGCCCGAAGTGCGGATGGTTCCTCGTCGAGAAATTCGACAAGAAGTCCGGCTCGCACAAGGCTTGCATCAATCCGGCTTGCGACTATCTGCATACGCACGGGGAGGATGGGGAGCATGGACAGGAGGATTGAGGAGTACCTCGCCTATCTCGATGCCGTGCGCGGTCTCTCACCACGTACTCTCCGCTCCTATCGCGAGGACTTCGGCCGATTCGAGGCTTTCGTGAAGGCCTTCGGCCTTCACGGCGCCGAAGCCAAAGGCTTCGGCGGCGATAAAGAAAAGGCCTCCGGTCTTCACGGCGCCGACGTCGACGCGACGAGCGCTGCGGACATCCGCGCTTTCGCCGCCGCGCTCGTCGTCGAGGGCAAGGCGGGCTCGAGCGTGAACCGCGCGCTCTCGGCCCTCCGCGGCTACTTCCGATACCGCGTCCGGTTCGGCGGCATGCCCGTCGACCCCTCGCGCGACGTGGAAGGCCTGCCGTCCCGGCGGCCGCTCCCGCGCTTCCTCTTCGAGGAGGAGGCTGCCGCGTTCATGGCGCTGCCGGAGGGCGACGGCTTCGGCCCCTCGCGCGACCGCGCGGTGCTGGAGTTCCTGTACAGTACCGGCTGCCGCGTGGCCGAGGCCGCCAACCTCACCCTCGACCGCCTCGATCTCACGGGCGGTTCCGCCCGAGTGATGGGCAAGGGCTCCAAGGAGCGGATAGTCTTCCTCGCGGGGCCGGCCAAGGCGGCGATCGACTCCTATCTGCCGCTGCGCTCCGAGCGCCGGCGACGCTCGGGAGCCCTCGTCGGAGGCGCGACCGGCGGCGCTCCGGGGGGCAAGGAATACCTCTTCGTGAACGCCAGGGGCGGCCGCCTCACCGAGCGCGGCATCGAGTGGATCATTCAAGGCTATGCGGAGCGCTCAGGTACCAGCCGCTCGGTGACCCCGCATGCGTTCAGGCATAGCTTCGCCACGCATCTCGTCGGCAGGGGCGCCGACATCCGCGCGGTACAGGAGCTCCTCGGCCATTCGAGCATCTCGACGACCCAGGTCTACGCCCACGTCGACATGGAGCGGCTCCGCAAAGTCTACGAGCAATCGCATCCGCATGGCGGAAGCCATGGGGAAAGGAAATAAGGAAATGAGAGAACCGAAGATCAGGTCGACGACCGTCATAGCCGTCCGTCGAGCCGGCAAGGTCGCCATGGCCGGCGACGGGCAGGTCACGATGGGCGAGACCGTCATGAAGAACAACGCCCGCAAAGTGCGCAAGATCTACGACGACAAGGTGCTCATCGGCTTCGCCGGGGCTACGGCCGACGCCTTCGCCCTTTTCGAGCTCTTCGAGATCAAGCTCAAGGAGTACCAGGGCGACCTCGAGAGGGCGGCGGTCGAGCTCGCCAAGGCTTGGCGGATGGAAAAGGCCCTCCGCAACCTCAATGCCCTGCTCCTCGTCGCGGACTCAAAGAAGACCCTCCTGCTCTCCGGCACCGGGGACGTGATCGAGCCGGCCGAGGACGTTATCGCCATCGGCTCCGGCGGCAACTACGCCTACGCGGCGGCGCTGGCCTACCTCGAGACTTCCGACCTGGCCGCGGCCGAGATCGCGACGCGGAGCCTCGGATAGCCTCGGGAATCTGCATCTACACCAACGGCAACATCACCTCGGAGGAACTCGCGTGACCGGCGATTTTGCCACCATGACTCCGCGCAAGATGGTGGAGGAGCTGGACCGGTACATCGTCGGCCAGGAGAAGGCCAAGCGCGCGGTGGCGATAGCGCTCCGCAACCGGATGAGGCGGCAGCGGCTCCCCGAGGATATCCGCGACGAGATAGCACCCAAGAACATCCTCATGATCGGGCCGACGGGAGTCGGCAAGACGGAGATCGCCCGGCGCCTGGCGAAGCTCTGCCAG
>CAWHFT010000039.1:0-3366 GCA_963828175.1 uncultured Spirochaetota bacterium | reverse complement strand
GTTATGTATCTCGTTCACAGTTGCGTCTTGTTAGTGCCGGCGAAAGATATCCCGGGATCGCTAGGGCTAGAGACTCAGGTTAGAGACTTGGTCAGGGCAGGGTGCGGTACAGCTTGCCGGTCAAGCGGAACGAACGCATTCACCACGGCGGGGGAAATGACTGGAACGGTGATTCGCAGCATCCCGTGGGTTTTTCCTGCGCTTGGAACGATGTGAACGTGGACCGCAGACGGTGCATCGATGATGTACGGAGAAGATGTAGCCGTCAAAGTTGTTCTGCTGCGCATAACCATCCTTGAAAGTGATCGCACCTTTCGCCATCAACTGCGATACGCCAAAGCTCGTGCCCGCCTGAAACTGGCTCTCGATGGTCAGGGGCTTCTTCGCCTTCCCCGCCTCGGAAAAGGTGGGAGAGAGCGGCTTCGTCTACGCTCTCGACATCGAGCCCGAAGCCATCGCCATCATCGAGCGCAAGATCCTGGAGCGCGGAACGCACAACCTCCGCGCGATCCTCACCAGAGACGCCGACCTCGGCCTCTCGAAGGAAGTAGGGACGATCGCCCTCATGGTCACCGTCCTCCACGAGGTCGAGGACAAGGTCGCCATGCTGAGGAGGCTTCGCGAGTGCCTGAAGCCGGGAGGACGCATCGCGATACTGGAGTTCTCCGACCGCGCGCTATTCGGCCCGCCGCGGTCCGAACGGATAAGCGAGATCGAGGCGCGCGACCTTCTCGCGAAGTCCGGGTTCGAGGATGCCGGCGTCGAGCGCTGGGGCTCGTCCTTCTACCTGGCGAAGGCGCATGTATAACTACGGCTTGGCTTGCCGGTAGATCTTGTTCGCCTTGGCGTCGAGGGCGGCCAGAGTCGAGTCCACCTGGGCGCCGTCGAGCACCGCGTTATACGCGGAGCTGATCGCGTCCCTGACCTGCTCGTAGCCGAGGAAGCTCGGCTCGGCCTTTTGGTCGCTGGTCTGCAGCGCCTTCCACGCCGCCGCGAACTGCGGGTGGGCGGCGAAGTAGTCGGCGAGCCCCGCGGCGGCGGACTTCCTGACCGGGAAGTAGTTCGAGACTTTGGCCCACTCGGCCTGTTGGGCGCTCTCGCTCATCCAGCGCAAGAACACCCAGGCCGCGAGCTGCCGCTCGGGCGTGGACTTAACGATGCTGACCGAGGCGCCGTAGATGTTGAGGGCGCCCTTCGAGCCGGCGCCGGCGCCCGGCATCGGGGCGACGCTCCACGCGAAGGGGCCGCCTGCGCCCTTCTTGACCGCCGCGTCGTAGAAGGGTATGCCGGACGTAGAGCCCACGGTGAAGAGCACCATCCGGTTCGCGAAGTCGGTCTGGTCCCCGAACTGCTCCCCAATTTTCTTTCCATAGCCTTCCTTGAAGATCTTCGCGAACAGGGTGAAAGAATCCCTCATCTGAGGGCTGTCGAGTGAGTAGCCCGCGCTTCCCTTCGCCTGGAAGTCTCCTCCGCGGCTGATGACCTGCGCGAAGACGTTCGAGGCGTCGAGGCTTATCGCGCAACCGTAGCGGCCCGCGGCGGGATCGGTAGCCGCCTTTACATCGGCGTAAAATTCCTCCCAGGTTTTCGGCGGGCCCGCGATGCCGAGTGCCTTGAGCCAGTCGGCGTTGTAGTACAGCACATCGATGGCGCGGTTGGGAGGCCAGCCGAGCCGCTTGTTGCCGAACTGCCGGTTCAGGTCCTGGTCGAGTATGCTCGGAAAGAAATCCGAAAGCTCGGCCTTGGATAGGCCGAACGTGGCGTCCGAGACATAGGGGTTCAGATCGACCAGGGCGTCGGCGAGCTCGTAGGAGGCGGCGTTGTTCTGGTAGGCGACGACCAGGTCGGGGGGCGAGCCGCCGGCGATGGCCGCCGTCATCTTGTTGGCTATGTCGGAGTAGCCGCCGGCGTATTCGCCCTTGACGGTGATGCCCCACTGGTTGGTCGAGTTGAAGCGCGCGATCATCGCCTTCAGGGCCGTTTCCCTCGCCTGGCTGTGCTGGTACCAGTAGGTGACGACTGTGCCCTTCAGGTTCAGCTTATCCAAGCCTTGCGCGCCTGCGGCTCCGAAAGCCGCGGCGAGGACGATCGCGGCCGTGATGAGGGCTCGTCGCTGCATAGTCGCTACTCCTTGATTCCCGCGGCCGAGATCGACTCGACGATCTGCGCCTGCGCCACGATATAGACTAGCACGATCGGCACGAGGGAGATCAAGGCTCCGGCCATCCGCAGCTGGATCTGCGGCCCCTCCTCGGAGATGAGCCGGGCCAGCCCCACCGAGATCGGGCGCCAGCGCGGCGTTTGCGCGATCACCAGAGGCCACTGCAGCGAGTTCCACGAGAAGGCGATGTCCAGGCACGCCACGGTGAAGATCGGCCCTCGGGACAGCGGCGCCACGATGGACGCGAGGATGCGGAGCTCGCTCGCTCCTTCCATCCGCGCGCTTTCGATGAACGAGTCGGAGACCTGCCGGAAGAACTGCCTCAGGAGGAAGATGTAGAAGGCGCTCGCCAGGAACGGGACGGTCAATCCGGCCAGCCGATCGACCCATCCGAGATAGCCGACGACGAGGAAGTTGGGGATGAGGCTCACCGTCTCGGGGACCATCAGGGTCGCCAGGAAGGCGGTGAAGATGGCCTCCTTTCCGGGGAACCTGAGCTTGGCGAACGCGTAGGCCGCGAGGGTCGAGGTCGCCAGCGTGCCCGCGAGGATGGTCAGGCTGATGACGAAGCTGTTGAGAAAGTACCGGCCGAAGGCGTCGCCGAGCCAGACTTCGGCAAAGTTCGACCATTGCGGCGACGCCGGCCAGAACGCGGGCGAGAAGGGGTTCGGGCTCACTCGCGTCACCGTCTCGGCGTAGGACTTCAGGGAATTGGCCGCCATATAGGCGAACGGCATGAGGCAAACGAAGGCGCCGACGCCAAGGATGACGTAGCGCGCCCAGTATGGTGGGCCGCCGCGCCTCGTCGGCTCAGTCAAGGAAGTTCCGCCTTTCCATGCTTCGCCGCTGGACCAGCGTCAGGCCCGCCACTATGGCGAAGAGGACGACCGACAGCGCGGCGGCGTACCCGAAGCGGCCGCCGTGGAAGAACTGGAAGAAAATGTAGACGCTCATCGGTTCCGTCGCCCCGCCGGTCGAGGGATCGCGGAGCACGTAGATGCTGTTGAAGGACTTGAAGGTGCCGATTATCCCGAGCACCGTCAGGAAGTAGGTGCTCGGCGAGACCAGTGGCAGCGTGATGCGGCGCATGCGCGCCCAGGGGCCGGCTCCGTCGAGGGCGGCGGCCTCGTAGAGCTGTCTTGGCACGGCGGCGAGGGCGTTGGCGTAGATCAGGGCATAGTAGCCGACGTAGACCCAGTAGTGCG
>CAWHFT010000038.1:0-7520 GCA_963828175.1 uncultured Spirochaetota bacterium | reverse complement strand
GAAAGGCGAGGATGATCGCTTCGAATGGGCTCGCGCCTCGAATATGGAATATCGAATCTCGATGAAGGAGGAAGGCACGTCCTCGACCGTGCTCGGGCCTCGCGACATGCCGTCCGTGGACCTGGCCAAGGTGATTGCCGAAAAAGACGCCGCCCTGCAGGCGAGGATAGCCAAGCGCGATGAGGATGTCTCCTACGCCCGCGCCTCGCTCGCGGCGGCTTACGACGCCGAGGTGGCGGGAGCTTCTGCCTGGCCCAATTCGGCCGAGAGGCTCGCCCCGGATCTCGCAGCGCTTCGCGCCTACGGAAGCGAAAAGCCTACCGACAGGACCCTGCAAGTCTACCAGCTCGAGTACTACAAGAAATTCTCCATACCCTTCGGCGCCCTCTTCTTCGTCGTTCTTGGCCTTCCCCCTGGGCCTTCTCGCCAGGAAATCGCGGGAGGACCATGGGCTTCGGCGTCGGTATCCTCGTGTCGGTGCTGTACTGGGCCCTACTCCTCGGCGGGCAGACGCTCGGCACGCGGCTCGGCTGGTCGCCCTTCTGGTCGACCTGGGCACCCAACGCCGTCGTCCTCCTCGTAGGACTCGCGCTGTGGATAGCGCGCCTGCGGACGAAGTGAGTGGAAAATGAGGCGCATTACCACTTTGAGGCTCTACCTCATTCGAGTCTTCCTTCCTTCGCTCGGGGCCGCCCTCGGCCTCTTTGCGCTCATTCTCGAGCTCGTCGATCTCTTCACGAACCTCTGGCGCTACCTCGCCCAGGAGGCGCCACTCCTCTCGGTACTCAAGGTAATCGCCCTATATATGCCTACGGCTCTTTACAACGGGCTCCCGATAGCCCTCCTTTTCGCCTCGGCCTTCAGTCTGGCCACGCTCTACGCCGACAACGAACTCACGGTGATATTCGGCTCGGGCATTTCGCTCCAGAGCTTCACCGCGCCTCTCTTCGTCATAGCTCTCCTGCTCTGCGCGGGATCTTTTTTCTTCGACGACGGAGTGGTGCTGACGACCATCAAGAGCAAGAACGAACTCTCGCGCCAGCTCCTCAACCAAAAGGAATCCCTGAGCAACCCCGATGTCACCGTGCTCTCGAGGAACGGAGCCGTGGTCTACCGGGCGCAATTCTACGACGACGCGTCGAAGAGTCTTTCGGGCGTCACCGTCGTCGAGCGGGACTCTGCTGGCGAGCCCGCCGCGCGGACCGAGGCCGCCACCGCGAGATGGGACGACAAGCACTGGGTCTTCGGCCGAGTGCGCCGATTTGACCGGGCCTCCGACGGCTCCTGGACTGAACAGTCCTTCGGGACCTGGACTTCCGACCTTCTCGACGAGAAGCCCGACGCCTTCCGGAGCCAGAACCGTGATCTGGAGGAACTGTCCTCCTCCGAGCTTAGTGTGTACGTCGCCTTCTTGAAGAGGGCAGGGCTTCCCTTCGCCGGAGCGGTGGCAGAGCGAAACAAGCGCTTCAGCTTCGCGTTTACCCCCCTCGTCGTCGTCCTCCTCGCGGGCGCAGCCGGCGGGAGGTTTCGGAAGAACGTATTGCTCGCGAGCCTTTTGACGAGCCTCGTAGCGGCGACGATGTACTATGTCGCCCAGATGATATGCATGCTCCTGGCCAAGACAGGCGCCATAGACCCGAGTTTGGGCGCGTGGGCGCCGCTCGTCGTCTTCCTCGCGGCGGGAGTCCTCTTGTTCAGGACCGCCAGGACATGAGGGGGAGTATGGGAAAGCTGAGCATTTTCACCGAGGAGTCTGCCGATCGTTCGACGCGGGCAAGGACTGGGACCATTCGCCTGCCGCATGGCGAGGTCCAGACACCGGCCTTCATGCCCGTCGGCACGAGCGCGACGGTCAAGGCCATTGGCCCAGAGGCCTTGGGGGAGATAGGCTTTCCCATAATCCTGGCCAACACCTACCATCTCTACCTTCGACCGGGATACGAGCTTATCCGCGAGGCGGGAGGGCTTCACGGCTTCACTGGGTGGAAAGGGAATTTCTTGACCGACTCGGGCGGCTTCCAGGTGTTCTCGCTCGCCGCACTGCGGAAGCTCAGCGAGGAGGGCGTTAGCTTTCGCTCCCATGTGGATGGCGCGAGCAAATTCATCTCGCCCGAAGAGGCCGTGGAAGCTCAGACCGCCTTCAACAGCGACATCCAAATGCAGCTCGACGTCTGTACGCCGTGGGGCACCGAGGCGGGCGAGGCGAAGAAGGCGGCCGACCTCACCAGCCGCTGGGCCATCCGCGCGAAAGAGCGCTGGCAGGCCAAGCGGGACGAAGGCT
The DNA here is from genome assembly GCA_963828175.1 of uncultured Spirochaetota bacterium. GTDB lineage: Bacteria > Spirochaetota > Spirochaetia > Treponematales > Rectinemataceae > UBA1306. The sequence goes on along the minus strand of CAWHFT010000038.1, from coordinate 5,239 downwards.
ATCAAGGCGAACTTTTCGGAATTTCGCAGGGGAATTTCTACATGGACCAGCGCGAGAAAAGCGCCGCCGAGATAGCCGCCCTCGACTTGCCGGGCATTGCGATAGGCGGCCTCTCCGTCGGCGAGCCCTTCGAAGTTTTCTCCGAGTTTCTCGCCTTTACCTCGGCTTTGCTGCCCGCCGATAAGCCGCGCTATCTCATGGGTATCGGGACGCCGGACTACATCCTCGAGGCGGTCGAGAACGGCATCGACATGTTCGACTGCGTCTTCCCGACTCGAACCGCGCGCAACGGGTTAATCTTCACCGCGAGAGGGCCGATAGCCATAAAGAAGGCTATCTACGAAAGGGACTTCGGCCCTCTCGATCCGAGCTGCGGCTGCCGCGTGTGTCGCCTGCACAGCCGCGCATACGTTCGCCACTTATACAAGTGCGAGGAGATCCTTTATGCGATGCTCGCCACCTACCACAACCTCTACTTCCTCCACGATTTCGTCGATCGGATCCGCGCGAGCATCCGCCGGGGTGAGTTCCTGTCGTTCAAGCGGAATTTCCTTTCGGCATACGCGGACGCGCACGTGGACGCGTAAGGATCCGGCGGCGAATAGCTTTCGGCGAGCACGATGGCCGGCCCTGGCGATCGTCGCCCTCGTTCTCGCCGTCCTGCCTCGGATCGGCTCCTCCGCCCAGGCTGCCGCGGCGCAGGCTCCTGCGGCATCGCCGGCTTCTGTGGCCGACATGTCCACCCAGCTCGAAGCCAAGCGACGAGACACCATCCACTACGGAATCGACTCGGAAATCGGCGATCTCATCAGAGACTTGACCAACGAGCGCGAAAGTCGCTACAACGACGATCTTCTGGATCTATTCAACACATCCCGAAGCCCCAAGCTCCGTGTGACGGTACTCGATTTTCTCGCCACCCTCGAATGGAAGGGAGCCGAGAAAGCGGCCTTGGGCATCGTCGACGACCGGGATAATCAAGACCCTGATCTCGTCTACTCGTCCTTGTCGTATTTGGCCGCTATTAGGTCAAAAGATGCTCTGCGCTTTTCTGACGCCTTGATCAAAGAGGACAATAAGAAGCTCCTACCGGCCCTCGTGCATCTCTTTGGGAAGATCCGGAGGAAATACCGAGGCGAGCCTTCTCCTGGGCTGGTTCGACAGCGATTCGGTCACGCCCGCCCTGAAGGAAGAGGCGATAAAGGCTCTCGGGGAGATAGGATCGACCGCCGCGGCGCCGCGCCTGGAGAAGCTCATATTGGACAGCACGGCGGGCAAGGCGGCGAGGATGTTCGCCTGCGACGCTCTCGCAGAGATAAAGATCGATTCCTCAGTCGATGCCTTGGTCAAGGCCGCGAACGACCAGGACCCAAATGTCCGAACTTCGGCGATTCAAGCGCTCGGCGCTTTTGCCGGAGGCAGCGGGGCTCCAAGCCAGGCTGCCGGCCTCGCAATCGCCCGAAGCTCTCCGTGATTCTTTCCCGAAGGCTCGCGTCGCGGCTTGCAAGGCAGCCGCTTCGGGCAAAGTCGCCGAGGCCATGCCCTTCTTGCGCTACAAGGCGCAGAGCGATCCCGAGCAAACCGTGCGGAGCGAAGCTTGCCGCTCCCTTGCCATTCTTGGTGCGGCCGGGGTAGGAGTCGGCGGCGGCCCAAGCGATCCTTTCGCCTTCCTTCGCGCCATGCTCGAGGACACGAAAGAGGACCCCAACCAGAGAGCGCTCTGCTTCGGACTTCTCTGTCGCTACGATCCAGCTGGTTCGCTGCCGGCGCTCGAGGCGAGGCTCGGGGCCGAGGCCGCCGAGAAGGACCGCAGCTTCTATACTGCGCTGGCCCGCGAGGTAGCGAACGCCGATACGGCCCCGAAAGTCGGGAGCCTCGCGCGGATCCTGCTGGCGGACAAGGATTTCCTGATCCGGATAGCCGGAATCGAATGGATCCGAAAGAACAAGGCACAGGATCTCCGGGCGGACCTCGAGCGAATCGCCAAGGACGACCCCTCCGAAATCATCAAGAAGCGCGCAGCCGACGCGCTCAGACAGTTCTAGTAAGGCCCGGCGTCTCTATGCAGTGCAGAAGCCTGTTGATCTTGTCCGCGGGCTTCTCGTAGGCGACGAAACGTAGCTTGAGCGGGTAGCCTGACTTCGAAATCATGGGAATATCAACTCCGAGACAGTCCTCGACGGGACCCTTGAGCTCGGGGAAGAGCTCGGGCCGGAGAGGCACGAAGACCAGCTTTTCCCCGTCGAAATGCAGCTCGGCTACCTTTCGCGGGATGCTCACGAGGAACACGAGGAAATCGCTTCCGCCGCCGCCGACCGATTTTTGGCCGCCCGCGGAGAGCGTCTGCACGTTGCGCATGCCGATATGCGGGTTTTGCTCCGAAACGAGGAGCTCCACCTGGAGCGAGCCGGGCTTGACGACGTGCGAGGAATAGGCGAGGGCCGTCGCCGCGAAATCGCGGCTGCCGGAGGGCGTCGCGGCCGGGACGCGGCGGTGCGCTGCCTCGGCGAGGAGGGCCACCGTGCGTTCCGACTCGGCCTTTCTCTGTGCGACCATGGCCGCGGCGCTTCCATCGGCCGCGATCTCGCGCTCGTCTTTCAGGTGGGTGCGCTTCCCGCCCGCGATGAGCCCGCCCTGCGCGGCTGCCTCCGCCTTCGCCGCTTGCGCCGCCTGGGCTAGGAGGGCGGCCGTTCGAGCCGCTTCTTCGCGGCGGCTATTCTCGATGTCCTTCGCCGATTTGGCGGCCGACACAGAGCGCTCCCCTGCGTTGGCGGAGCTCGCTACGGCAGCGGCAGCGAGAGCGGTCTTTGCCTCGGCGGCTTTGGCGGCAGCACCGCCTGCGCGTGCCGGCGCCTCGCCGCCTTCGCCATGGAGGACGGCCGCGACGACAGGGGCCTCCGCTCGCTTGGGCATCCGCCTCAGTATGAGGACGGCGACGAGGATAGCCGCAAGGATGAGTATGAGGAGGAGAGCCAAACTGGCTATGCGTCCGACATCCGAGCGCAGGAGCGCTCCGATCGGACTGCGGTCGAGCGTAACCTGGAGGACGCCGGTATCGGGGCTGACGCGAACGCCATTGGCGAAATGCAGCCTGATATCGAGCTTGGTGTCGCCTTGCGGCAAGCTGTCGGGCAGGAGGACGGGGACTTCCATCCATCCCGAGCGGCCCCCTTGGAGAGTGAGGAAGACCTTGTTCGAGAGTATGTCCGCGTCGCCGAATCGGACGCGGTCGAGCTCGAGCCCGACGGTCGATTCGGAGCCGTTCGTCAACTTGAGGGGGAAGGAGAAGGAATAGTCCTTTTTGCCCAAGGGGCCGGGAAATTCGACCGAGGGCAGGGCCAGACTCTTTCTCGCGATGTCGGCTTTGCCGTCGGCGGAGAAGTCCGAGACTTTGGCCCCGAGAGCGGCAGCCGCAGCGTCGAGATAGGAACGGCCCTGGGCCTCCGAGCTGCCAGGCGACGGTGCGCCGCGCTCGCCTGGCTTGGGGAACGGCAGCTTGATGATGTGAACGGGCCAGCCGTTTGCCCTAATTTTCGCGGCGGCGGCCTCGACCTCTGCCGAAACCTTTTCGGGCGCCATGCCGAAGGTCGCGCTCGAGGGCGGAGGGTTGTGGACCCCGTCGGTGATGATGACTATGACCTTGCGCCTGGACTCGGGCAGGTCGGCCACGTACTGGTAGAGATAGTTGAGGGCCCCGACGAGGTCGGTGTACCGGGCCAGGGGATAGAGGAGATAGAGCCGACCAAGGACGGATTTCACGTCCGACTCGGTCGACATGCGTTGGGCGATCTCGGTTTGGGTCGTCTCTCCGAAGCTGAGCAGGTGGAAGGTGTCGCCGTAGCGCAGGTAGTCCCTCACGACAGACGAGACGACGAAGTCGGTGACGTCCTGGAAATAAGGGAAGACGCTCTGGGAGACGTCGAGGAGCACGACGACATCGGTCGCGTCGGAATCCCCCTCGGATTGGGCCTGAGCCGGCGCTTGGGCGGCCGACGAGAGGACCGTGCCCGCGATCAGCACGAGAGCGAGGGCGGCGACCGCCGCGAAGCTTCTTTTCGACGATGTTTGGCTCCTTCCGGCCGCCTGCCCTTAGAGCTTGGCCGCCTCGATGCGCTCGACCTTGTATTGGAATTTGCGCTCGTGGATGAGGAAGCTGAGGTGCTCGCCCGGCTTGTGGTTGAGGAGCTTCTTGCCCAAGGGGGAGAGGTAGGAGATGACGTTATTGGCCGGGTCCGATTCCCAAGGACCGAGGATCGTGTAGGCCTCGTCCTCTCCGGAGATCTCGTTGATGAGCCTAACGATCGTCCCGAAAGACACTTTGTTGACCGAGATCGACGACTTGTCGAAGATCTGGGCGCGCTCGATCTCGTTCTTTAGCTTGGCAACCTTGGAATTGAGCTCGTCCTGCTTCTCCTTGGCGGCCTTGTACTCGGCGTTCTCGCGGAGGTCGCCCAGCGAGAGGGCGTAGGCGATTTCCTTCTGGTTGGTCGGGACCTCGATGTTGAGGATCTGGGCGAGCAGATCCTGCTTCTCGCTGTACTTGTCCGAAGTGACCATGAGGCCTCGCGAGACGACCATCTTCTCTTCCTCGCCGCCGAAATGGAACTCGGGCCACTTCTCCATGATCTTCCGCCGCAGCGAGACCTTAATGGCCGGATCGAGGTCCTTGACGTCGCTCACCAAGGTGTAGACCCGTTCGATGGTCTCGGACTTGGATTCGAGGAGGTATGTCTCCAAGGTCGAATCCTTGAAGAGTATGGCCTGGACCTGCTTGTTGATCTTGCGGTTCTCGGTCGTATCCCGGTGGCTCTCGATCTCTTTGAAAGTGAGGTCGAGGATATGGACTAGGGTGATCATGATCTTCTCGTAGGAAAGGCCCAAGTCCCCGAACCAATCCTCGTCCTTGAGGTTCTTGACGACCCAGATGAAGGCTTCCCGATGATCGCGGTAGTTCTCGACGATATCGAGCACCATGCGGCGGAGCTTGTCCTCGTGGCCGCCCGCCTTGAGGGTCTCGAGCATCCCGGCGTTCAGCGAATAGGGGAAGAGCCTCACATAGACGTCGGCCCAGTCGGGGACGAAGTTCTTAATATGGAGGAGGAAGGATCGGCGCAGCTCGGCGTCCTTGATCGCGTCGTATACCGCGACCGGGTCCTCTATCTCGTCGAAGAGCTCGGCGAAGCCGAGGGTCGCCGCGCCCTTGAGGTGGGTGTACTTGGCCGCGAGTTCCTTCAAGAAC
>CAWHFT010000037.1:0-5152 GCA_963828175.1 uncultured Spirochaetota bacterium | reverse complement strand
GGCGCGGGTCCGAGGCGCCTTCGGCGGCGCGAACGGCCGCGATCCAGTCGATGAGGGCCAGAAGGGCGTTTACGCCGAGCTCGGGAGTCCCGCCGTGGGCGGTCTTGCCCTCGCAGGTCAGGCGGGCCCTAACGAAGCCTTTCTGTCCCGTGGCGACGACGCAGGCGGTGGGCTCGCCGACGATGATCGCGCAGCAGGCCGAGAAGGAGGACGCCAAGGCAACGCTCGCCGCCGCGCCGGCGGCATCGGTCTCCTCGCCGGACACGCCGAGCCAGGCGAAGTCCCGCAGGCCAGAGTCGAGGAGGAGTTCGATGGCGCCGAGCTGGGCGGCAATCTGGCCTTTCGCGTCGCAGGAGCCTCGGCCGACTACGCCGCGCTCCGTGACCCGGACGGGAAGGTCTGGGGGGACTACATCGAGGTGCGAGCTGAAGAGTATGCGCGGCTCGCCCCAGAGGGCGAGGATGTTGGAACGTCCCTCTCCCAAAGGGAAGACGCTAAAGGCAGCCCCGAGGCGCCGCAGTTGGGCCTCGAGGAGGGGCAGGGCCGCCGTCTCGCGGCCGGCAGGCGTATACGTGGCGCAGAGCTCCGCCAAAAAGCGAAGAGCGCTGCGTTCCACGGATTGAAGGCTGGGCACGGAGGACCTCCAATCCGATGGAGATCCCATGAAATTCGTCCGGGGACGGCCGACCTGTCGATCGGGAGTGGAACGAATTCCGATGGCGCTCCGCGGGCCTGATCGAGCCCAAAGGCTCGGACGTGTCCCGCGACAGCCGTAGGGTATTAGCCTCTACGTCCAAGGCACGCGCTATGGCCCAGCGAGCGCCCTTCGGCGATCCTCCCCTTTTTTCCGGCGTCGACGGGCGGCCTGCCCTCTGTCGGAATACTGATGGGGATCGCTCCTCCAATCGGTAGGAGCAAAACCTACCACGCCCGCGCTCGAATGCGCAAGTGGCTAGAGGGTATACCTGCAAGTCAAACTGACCCTGGGGGGGGCCTGGCCACGAAAAAGGTCGTCGGCGTTAATACCACCGACGATAAAAACCGATGGTGCCAGATCAGCTGGCTGGAAGGCTGCCGGGACCGGGTAGTTGCCGTGAACACTGTTGGGGACTGCCGGGTGCAGGCGGGTGTTGCGCGAAACCGCGGACCCCGCGGAGCTATGATGATGCAAAGCGAGCGGGGTGCGAGGTTTCGAGCGACGGGCCCCGCCCACGGCTGCGAGTAAAAATATCGATCGGTAGTAACGGTTGGTATCAGGTGCCCTACGGCCTCATTCGAAGATGAGCTTCGGCCTTGGCCTCGATCTCCTTTTCGTCCCACAGCATCGGATAGTACCTGCCCGCGGCCCAGAGCGGCGCCAGGTCGATGTAGTGCGGCGAAAAGGCGTGGCCCGACTCCCCGGTCGTGTGCACCGTCACCGAGCGCCCCAGGTCGCTCAAGTCCACGATCATCCGCATGGACGGCAGCCAGTCCACGTGGAAGGAGCCGGTGGCGGCCCAGCCGGTCGCGTTCACGAGCGCGTCGCCTCCTGACGTCCTGAAGGGACCGCGATTGAAGAGCGCCTCGATGGGCCGTATGCCCGATTGCCCGAGCGTCTGGTTCTTGAACGTGGCGGTGTGCAGGTCGCCCCAGGCCGGCCATTTCGCAAGGTCGGTGCCGTAGGATCGTTCGAGGCTTTGGACAGTGTGGATGAAAGCCTCGGCGAGGATGTCGTCGCGCTTCTCGACGAGCGAGGTCGAAGGATCGTCCCACCAAGGACTGCCCGGGTCGCGAAGCAATTCGCGGATCACTTCGTACCAGCGCGGACCGCCGCGCGGCCAATACGCCTTTGGAAGCTTGTTCTCGAAGGTATCCTTGAGCAAGGTGCGCCAGAATTCCTCGAATACCATGGCGGCCTTCGAGTCGGCATCGTCGCGGCAGTCCCAGGTCTTCAGCATCTCCGCGGCGGCCATCTCGCTCGGCTTCTTCCACTTGGCGCTCAAGGAGCCGAGCGCTGGCACGAGGACTTGCGCGTTCGGGTCGAGGTCGTCGAATTGCATCCTCTGAATCAGGGCGACGTCTATGGGACCGGAGGAATCCGACGATCATGTCGGAGATGCGCTTGGCGCGGAAGCCGTAATCCCAATCGGTGGCGATCAAGTAGGGATAGCCCAGCCCGACCACGGCGTTATTGGCTGTCACGATGTATCCCGAGGGAGGGTTGAAAGCGTAAGGCAGTTTCTCGAAGGGAATGTAGCCCTTCCACTCGTAGTCGTTGGTCCAGCCCGGCACCGGCAGCCGGCCGTCCCCGTGGGCCCTGATGGGAACCTTGACCGGGCATCTGATAGCCGATGTTTCCGTCGACGTCGGCATACACGAGGTTTTGGGCCGGAACGGTGAAGGACCTCGCCGCTTCGCGGAAGTCGTCCCACCCCTGCGCTTTGTCGAAGGCCCAGATCGCCTCGAAGATGTGGTTCGGCTCGAGGGCGGTCCAGCGGAGCGTTACGGCGTAATGAGCGGGCATGCCGATACCGGCGCGTTCGCGGAAGTTCGCGGGCAGGTACAGGTCCGAGACGATCGGCCCGTGCCGCGTCGCGCGAACCATCAGCCTGATCGGCTTTCCGCCCGCGACCTTGATCGTCTCGCTCCGCGTCGTCATGTCGACCCATTTCCCGTTCACCTCGTACTGGTCGGAATTCGCCGGATTCGTCTTTTCGATGTAGAGGTCCATCACGTCCGGGCCGACGTTCGTGAAGCCCCAGGCGATTCGAGCGTTGTGGCCGATGATGACGCCCGGCACGCCGGCGAAGGAGAACCCGGTCACATCGTAGGATGAAGCGCCCGAAGCGACCGGCGCCTTCCGAAGGTGGAGGCCATTCTGGAACCAGATCGACGGCATCTGGATCCCGAGGTGCGGATCGTTGGCGAGGAGAGGCTTGCCGGTCGCGCTGCGCCAGCCAGCCACTACCCACGAGTTGGAGCCGATGCCCGAGCCTGCGGGGCCGAGTAGGGCGTCCAGCGAGGCGAAATTGGTCCGGGCCGATTCCATGCCGAACTCCGTGAGAGGTCGTTGTTCGTTGGAGGCCGGGCCGGGCTCGCCGACCTTGTAACCGGAGACGATATACGGATGGTCGGGCGGGTAGAGCGGGAAAAGCTGGTTTACCTGGGAAGGCTTGAGCGTTTTGAGCAGGATCGCGCGCTCGATTTCCTCGTCGATGTTGCCGCGCAAATCCCATGCCATGGCCTTGCCCCACGTCAGCGTGTTGACCGGGCTCCATCGCTCGGGAGCGTAGCCGGGATTGATCAGCTCGAGGACGCCGTATTCCAGGCCCAGGGAGAGCCCCCTGTGGCCGGCCAGGTAGGCGTTGACTCCGTCTGCGTACGCCTGGAGGATCGTCTTCGCCTCGGGGCTGGAGCTCTCCCACTCCAGAGCGGCCAGCTCGGCCCAGCCCATCGCGCGGAGGAAGGTGTCGGTGCCGACCTGCGACTTGCCGAACATCTCCGAAAGCCTCCCGGCGCCGATGTGGCGCCAGAAGTCCATCTGCCAGAACCGCTCCTGGGCGTGCACGTACCCTTGGGCCATGAAGAGGTCGCGCATCCCGTCGGCGTAGATCTGAGGGACTCCCTGGGCGTCCCGATAGACCTCGACTGCGCCCGCGAGGCCGGGGAGCTTTAGCTCGCCGCTCGTATTCGGGAAGGATGCCCTGACGATGAGGATCCCGGATACCGACGCGAGGACCGCGACGGCGACTAGGATGCCCAGGACCAGCGCCAGGGCTCGGATCGATTTTCTTGGTCGCGACATAATCCCTCCTAGCGAAGTTGCCTTTCGCATGCGCCGTAAAGCAGCATGCAGGTCCGCGCGTCGTCGAGGGCGCGGTGGGATGCGCCAGAGTCGATGCCGAGGGCCTTCGCGATCGATCCGAGTCGGTAGCTCGCGCGGCCGGGGAAAGCGCGCCGGCTCAGTGCGACCGTGTCCTCGGCGCGGGACTCCGGCCGCGAGAGCCCGAGCCTGGAGAGCTCGGCGTCGAGGAAGGATAGGTCGAAGCGCACGTTGTGCGCCACTATCGTCGCTCCCTCGGCGAGCGCGAGGAGCGCCGGAGCGACCTCCCCGAAGGAGTGCGCACAGGACACGTCGTCGTCGCAGATGCCGTGGATAGCGGTCGCGCGATGGGGTATCGGCATGCCGGGATCGACCAGGCAGGCCAGCGAAGCCTCCTCGACGCAGCCGTCCGCGCAAACCGAGAAGCGAATGGCGCCGATCTCGACCACGCGGCCAACCGCGCAGTCGAGGCCCGTCGTCTCGAAATCGAGCGCGAGAAATTTCACGCGCCGATCGCTTTCCTGATGTCGGCGGCGATCGCCTCGGCCTTGGCGGCCGAGGAGGCGCGTGCAGCCGCGAGGCCCGCCGTCCCGCCCGTCGCCGGAGTGCAGAGGAGCACGTAGAACTTGATCTTGGGCTCGGTGCCCGAAGGCCGGACCACTACCTTCGTGCCGTCCGCGAGCATCCATTGTATGACGTCGCTCGTCGGGAGGTCGACTTTTGTCGCGGCGCTCGGCTTTCCGGCCGGCCACTCGAGGCCGGTGCCGACGTCGCGCACCCTTGCCACCGCGATTCCGCCCAGGGATGCGGGTTGGCTCGCGCGGTAGCCGCCCATGATACCCTTCATCACGTCCATCCCCGTCGGCCCCTCGAAGTACTTGTTGATGCTCTTCTCCTCGAAGTAGCCGTGCTCGAGGTATAGCTCGTCGAGGCGCTGGAGGAGGCTCTTGCCCTTGGATCTCCAGTAGAGCGTCATCTCGGCCGTGAGCGCGGCGGCCGAGATGCCGTCCTTGTCGCGGACTTCGTTCTCGACGAGGTGGCCGTAGCTCTCCTCGGTGCCATACACGTACTCGTATCCCTTCCCCGGCAAGCCGGGGTCGTCAGACTCGAATCGCCGCATCAGGTCGGCGATCCACTTGAACCCGGTGAGGCATTCGAAGCAGGTCGCGCCGTACTTCTCGGCGATGCGCGCCTGGAGGTCGGTCGTGACGATCGTCTTGACGGTGGCGGGCTTCTTGGGCATGAGGCCGAGCTCCGTGCGCGTGAGCAGGACGTAGTCGAGGTGGAGCGAGCCCAGCTGGTTGCCGGTGATGAGGACGTACTTACCCGCGATGTCGGGGACCGCGATCC
>CAWHFT010000036.1:0-11676 GCA_963828175.1 uncultured Spirochaetota bacterium | reverse complement strand
AAATGATGGATATTCGTCCTCGAAGGTCCTTCTCTGCAGCGGATAGATGCTCGAGCTGATCTATGACCGATCGGTAGATTAGTCCTGTGTTCGCCGTCCACATCGAGTTGAGCAGGACCGAGATCGCGAAGAATGCGAAAGAGGCCCCGACCGCTGCGATGAGCGTCAAGACAGGGATGGATCCGTTCCCTTTCTCCAGCGCATCGATGACGAAGAGGGCAACCGAGATGGCGAAAAGGAAGGTCATGAGACTCATGAACGTAGGTATTATGAAGTTCTTGCGCTGCTGCCTCCCCTCGCGCAGATCGACCGGATAGCGGACGAGGCGTTGCTGCATGAGGAATCTGCTGACCATCCCATCCGCCAAAATGAAAATGAAGGCCGCGTCGAGCATTCCCGTCGAGATCAGAAACAAGAAAAAAGGAGCCCGTCCGGTTTGCCGCAGGCCCATCGCGTTTCCGAGTAGAGAGAGGACGACGATATAGACGCCTATGCAGAGCATAAAGAGAATGAGGGAGCTCAAGGGGAGCCCGCCCAGGGATTTGACGGCGGCCTTGAAACGCTCGGGCTTCGATTGGCTGGCGGCAAAATCGATGGTGTAAATCCTCGCCTTCCTGCCGACCACGATTGAACTGATTATGATGAACAGGATCCCCGGTATGCCGATCGCCTCCGGGGCTGCCGGCAACGCCACGGATGGATCGCGATATATCGCGATCGCCGCTGCGACCAAGGCCACGAATGCGATTCCTGCTGCCGCCACGATAACCCGGAATGCTATGGACCGTTGTATCATGAGCTACTCCAATCTGATGATGCCTATACTACCACAAGCCCGGAAGATCGCAACTCGTCAATTACGTCTGGGCCCATCCCTTCCAAGGCGGAAAGTTCGGCGACCATGTCCGTGGATGCAACGCCGTCACGAGCGCTCGCGAGGGCGCCGAGCCGCGCGGCGGCCCTGTCGGCGGCGCCGCGCGGCAAAACGAGCTCTCGCGCCTCACCTCTATACGTCCACGCCAGTCGCGAGCGAGTGGCGTCGACTGCCCGCGCGGCTGGAAGCCCGGCTACCCAATGCGCCCGGCCCTCTCGACCGAGTCTCGCCCCGTCGAGGTCAGACTCGGCCTTCTCGATGAGGCTCTCTACCAAGTCCGGGGCGAGCCCTGTCCTACGACTCCCGGAACGGGAGACTACCTTTTCGAGCCCCTCGCCGTTCATCCAAGCCTCGAGCTCGGCGGCCAAGGGACCGTCGAACTCGTCGAAATCCCGTTCGCCTGCGAAGCCGAGATCGTTGCGGGCAAAATCGCGGGAAGAATCCATGGGCACGAGGCAAGGCCAGGGATTCGGCTTGCCAAGACGCTCGGCTTCCAGCCATTCGCCGTACATCCTGGAATGCCGTGTCAAGACGAAACGGTGCCAAAAGGCCGAATCGACGAGGCCAGAGGCGATGAGCTGGCGGCAAACCTCGGCGGAGTCGAGGATATCCTGCCGTGATTGGCCGGGGAAACCATAGATGAGATAGGCATGCACAAGGAGGCCGGCGCGCTTCATCGCGACGAGGGCTCGCGCGAGACCAGCTAGGTCGAAGCCTTTGCCGGTAGCGGTCAGGCCACCCTCGGTCGCTATTTCGATTCCGCCGGAAACCGCAATCAGCCCCGCGGCCGAAAGATACTCGCACCGGTCCTCGGTCCACGACGAATCGAAGCGGACGTTACCCCAGAAATGAAAGCTTTTCTTGCCTCTCGCTGCGCGGATCCTATTCTCGGCGGCGAAGGCCAGAAGGCTTGCCATGGGCATGGCCTCGTCGACGAAGTGGATACCATACAGGCCGGTTCGCGCTGACGCTGCGTCGGCCGCGACGACGAGGCTCGCGATCTTGACGGGTGCGAAGCGGGACACGTATTCGAGCTGCGTGTCGCAGAAAGAGCAGCGGCGCCAATAGCAGCCATGCGCCAATGCGTACTTGAGCCAGGGGGAGTCGGACCATAGGCGGTGCATGGGGTTGTCCGTATCGACGACTTGTAGGTAGCGTCCGAACGCGCAGCTCGCGTAATCGGGCGCCACGGATACAATGGCCTCTTCTTCCGCGCGTGCCAGCCTATACGCTGCATCGCATGAGGTTCCGCGACGTGGGCCGGCCGTGGCGGGACCTCCGTTGGGCGCCACGAATGCCTCGTCCGTGGCGTCGAAGCCCGCCGCAACGACTCGGCCGTCGGAGCCGCGATACATAGTCCTGAATAGGCGCTCGATTGGAGCCCCGGCCGCGACCTCCAGAATGGAATCGATGGAACCGTAGCCGGCGTCGAAGCACAGGTAGTCGCAGAAATCGAATATCCCTCCGTCGACCATGCCCCTGAGCTCGGTCGAGATATAGCCTCCACCGAATAGGATTCTCGTAAAACGGCCGAATACGCCGCGAGCGGACCTGGCGCAGGCCAGGGCTCCGAGGAGGCACCCAGGGAAGGGCACCGATATGAGGAGGAGGGCAGGGGCTTCTCCCAGCCTATTCCATCCCGCGTCGAGCAGGGGAGCATAGGCCGCGGTGAGCAGAGCCGAGGAATCGAGAGCCGATCTTATCGTGTCGAAACGCGGAGCGCTCGCGGCTATCCGTTCGCCGTAGCGGACCGTGCCGAAGGATGGGTCGAGCGCATAGGCCACCAGATCGCCGAGGTCTCCGAGTATGGCCGTCGCGAGGCCCCGCGCTTCGTGGGAGGCTATCCTGCCCTCCCGCGCTTCGAGGTAGGCCTCGGCCCTCATGCCGCGAGGCAGCTCGGCAGCCTGGGCGAGCCGATGCGCAAGGGCCGGGTCGCTGCCCGAAAGAAAGTCGACCAGGGCATCGACCCATTCCAGGTAAAGCGGCTCGTAGGATAGGTAGCGCTCGAGCTGGGATGATGTCGCGCTCTCGATGGCAGGGCTTTCTTCGATCAGCCGTCTTGCGGCATCGAAGGCCGGCTTTAATCCGGCGCGCGAAAACAGGGCCCGATAGAGCTCGATAGAGTGATCTACCGCCGTCGCATCGACACCTCGGCCGCGCAGGAAAGACTCGAGGTAATAGATCGCCGGATAAGGCGCATTGAGCTGAGCGAATGGCGGCTGTACGAGGACTGCCTGCATTCGGACATTATATCTGTCAACTCGTCAATTTACCGTAAAAGAAACGGATGCGTGAGCCGCGTGCTTCGTCGTAAAGCTGGGCACCTTGGCATAGGCGAAGATGGCGTTGATCTTTCCTTTATAGAGAGCTGCGCTCGACGGAATGGCGAGTTCGAGCATAGTACCCTCTCCCTTGGTCGCAACTGCCCATTTCTTGATCACTAGGGTCTTTGCGTCGGTATAGAAATGGCCGACTCCGGCCTTTTCCATGAAAGCAGGCTTGCCTTCCTGAATCGCCCCGAGAAAAAGGCGCGAGCCGTTCATCACAAGGCCGCCTACGCCGGCCGCCACCCAACCGGAGGTGGGCGCCTCGACCGCGAGATAGAGCGTGTCGTCCGAGCCGAGAGTGGCGTAGATCTTTATCCCATTTGCCGTGACGGCAGAGTATTGATATTCCGATGCCCCGATGACGCCATCGACTGTCGGGAGGCTCGAGCTCTTGCTCAAGGCTGCTTGGGCGAACAGACCGCCTGACACCGCTAGGGCGACGAGCGCTAAAATGATGATCCTTTTCATATGGTCTCCTTCCTTCGTACCTGCTTCTCAGGTTTTAGAGTATTTATTTTCCGAGCGAGAGGCAATAAAAAGGCGCGGATAGCCCGCGAATCAGCCGCAGCAAGCGCCGCCCGAGCCGCAGTCGCAATTCGGCGGCCCTCCAGTGAGCTTCCCTCGGATGATCGCGGCGGCACAGCCGACTCCTACCGAGACGCCGATGGCGCTTGTGGGGCAGTTGCGAGCGCATGCACCGCATTCCATGCAAAGCCCTCGGTCGCGTATCGCGGCTTTGCCGGACCGCAGCTCGAAGACTCCATGGGGGCAGACGTCGATGCAGGCTCCGCAGCCCGTACAGGATTCGCCGCGCACAGACAGAGTCGCGCCGTTCAATATGTAGCTGAATTTTCGTCATGATCCCGCTCCTTCCATCTAGAAGCCGAAGATTCTCGACGAGGCGCCCAGCGCGATGCCCGAGCCGAACGCAGCGATCATCGGAGCGATCGATTTTTCCACCTCCGCGCTCGCGCCGGGCTGGCACGTGAAGGTCGAGGATCCGGTGAAGTTGAGGCCGATAAACGAGCAAACGGCCGCGCTCGTGAGCACGAAGGCCACCCCGAGGCCGAGACCGAGCGGGCCGATGATCCCGCCAAGGATGGCGCAGGCGAAGCCCCATGCGGCGCCGAGGACTGCCCCCTTGATCGAGAACGCTCTCGTGGGGAGATAGGGCAGCATGGCGGGGAATACGAGCGAGCCGGCGAGAATCGAGCCGACCGTCGCGATGGCGAGCCACGACAAGCGTTCGCCGAAGCCAGATCCGAGGGGGAGCGCGCCGAGGAAGGATAGCGCGATAGCGCCGAGCAGGAATGGCCATGCATGGGCGAGTTCGACTGGCGCCACGGCCATCCTGTCAGCAAGGCGGAATTCGACGCGCCGCATCTCGTCGGTTTTTTTCATGCCTGCGGCGAGGAAGGCGGGAATGTCGGCGGCTCTAACCGGACCCCAGACGACGCGAAAGCGCGATACTCGGGCTATCTCCGGAGCCGAGACTCCCGAGGCCCCGAGCTGGGGGAGCACCAGGATCTTGCGCGATACTATCTCGCCAAGCCTGAGCCGGGCGATTTTTTCTAGGAGTTCCGCAGTTCCGAAGGTGCCCTTGCCCGCCGCGCACCAGACGTTTACGCCTTTGGTATCGAGAGCGACTATCCATGCGTCTATTCCGACAAGCTCTTTGCGGAGCGTGTCGAACGTCAGTTTATAATTCGCAGTGACGAGAATCGGTGAATCGGAATCGGGATCGCCGATCGCGTAGAGCCCGGGCTCGACCTTATAAACGCCCCGACGGATGTCCCATCGCACTCCCCAATTCCCGAGCTTGTCTCGTGCGTCCAGGCGCGAACGCAGGATAGGAACAAAACGACCGAATGCCTCTTTGTAGCCTGAAACATATGCCGGAAGGGGACCTTCGAGCTTATGGTAGCCGACTAAGGCCTTCTTTTCGGTTTTGATCGGTGTCAGCCTCATGCCGTCTTGCCTTTCTCAACCGGGCTTTCGCAGGCGATTCCGCCTAGTCTTTTGCCCCGGATGGCGCTCGCCAGGTAGGAAACGGAATCGGTCAAAGCCTCCCGTCGGGAACCGGTCGCTCCTGCTAGTACGCTTTCGTAATACTCGTCGCAACGAGTGTTTATGTACTCGACCTTGTCGATGCCCAGGGGCCTGAGTTCCAGTATTTGCCGCCGCCTATTCGACGGATCGTCGTTCCGCGAAATGAGGCCCGCGCGCACCAGGGAATCGGCAGTCCTGCTAAGGGTGCTTGGGTCGAGCTCGAGGGCACACGCCAGCTCCCCGATACTCGAGCTCCCTCGCTCGTCGATCTCGAGGAGAAGGTGGCATTGGGCGGCGGTGACCCCACAGCACTCCGTCTGGTAGGCGAGGGAAAGCTCGACCTCTCTCTCGAGCGCCCGGAGCGAGCGCCTAAACTTGCGGACGGGGGGCGTCGAAAGATTTGGCATTTGTTTCTGCGACATATGCATAATACATATATTGTTAAATGCACATAATGTCAAGTCATTGATCGCATTAAGATCGGCGGGCATACTCTGCCGATGAAGTCATTCACGAAGGAACTCTGGTTCGAGACATCCAAACGCTATGAGCTCATCGACATCACGAGCCAGGTGGAGGCCTCCCTAAAGGATTCGGGGATCGCCGAGGGTCTCTGTCTCGTCAACGCCATGCATATCACGGCGAGCGTGTTCATAAATGATAATGAGTCCGGGCTCCATGCCGATTTCCTGGAATGGCTCGAGAAGGTCGCGCCGCACGAGCCGGTGGGGAAATATCGCCATAACGTCGGCGAAGACAACGCGGACGCTCACATCAAGCGGCAAATCTTCGGGCGCGAAGTCGTCGTCGCAGTCACGCGAGGAGAACTCCATTTCGGCCCTTGGGAGAGAATATTCTACGGCGAGTTCGATGGGCGAAGGCGGAAGCGCGTATTGATCAAGATAATCGGAGAATAAAGTCTCCTTCCCATCCCTTGACGCGGCACGAGTATCCGGGTATAAAACTACCCGTCGAATGCCGCTGTAGCTCAGTTGGTAGAGCAATGGACTGAAAATCCATGTGTCAACAGTTCAATTCTGTTCGGCGGCAAAGGCCGGCCTCCAGGGGTCGGCCTTTTCGTTGTTTCGCGCCTTCGATATACTGACGCCATGCGAATAATCGTCGTCGGCGGGGCTGGCTATATCGGTAGCCACGTCGCCCGTGAATTCCTGGACCTTGGCCACGAGGTCGTCATATTCGACAATCTATCCACGGGCTCGCGCGATAATCTCTTTCCCGAGGCGCGTTTCATCGAAGGGGATATCCACGATTACCCCGCAATATCGGCGGCGATGCGCTCCGCCGACGCGGTGATTCACCTGGCTGCGGCCAAAGCCGCCGGGGAGTCGATGGTCAAGCCGGAGAAATACTCCTTTCAAAACCTCTGCGGGTCGGTGAACATCCTCAACGCAGCGACGGAGGCAGGCATCCACAAGCTCGTGTTCTCGAGTTCGGCGGCCACTTACGGCGAGCCGAAGTACCTGCCGATCGACGAAAAGCATCCGACCGAGCCCGAGAATTATTACGGATTCACCAAGTTGGAGATCGAGCGGATCCTCGCCTGGTACGACAAGCTTAAAGGACTGCGTTATGCGGCCCTGCGGTACTTCAACGCGGCCGGCTACGACCCGAAAGGCAGGATTTCCGGGCTCGAGAAGAATCCTGCCAACCTGATACCGGTCATCATGGAAGTCGCCGCCGGGATGCGACCCTCCCTGAAAATTTTCGGCAGCGACTATCCGACCAAGGACGGCACGGGCGTTCGCGACTATGTGCACGTCAGTGACCTTGCGCGTGGCCATGTCGCCGCGCTCGACTGGATCTCCAAGAACGACAAGAGCCTGGTAGTCAACCTCGGTTCCGATTCTGGGCTCTCTGTGCTCGAGCTCCTGGCAGAGGCGCGCCGCGTCACCGGCAAGGCCATACCCGCCGAGATGGTCGGACGCAGGCCTGGGGACCCGGCCGGCCTGGTGGCCTCGTCGGCGTTGGCCGGAGAGCTCCTCGGCTGGAAGGCGCGCGACTCCGACGTCGGCACGTTGATAGCATCTTCCTGGACGGCGTACAAGCGCCACGTATAGTTGAAAGGAATAGGTATGTCCCAAAAGCAAAAAGTGTTCTCGTGGCTCGAGTCGTCAGCCGCGGGCATCGTCGAGCTCGAGACCTTGCTTTCCTCCATCCCCGCGATCGCGCCCGAGTCAGGTGGGCAGGGCGAGATGAGAAAAGCCCAGGCGCTGATCGACTGGCTCGCCGTGAAGGGCATTCGGGATATCGTGCGCTACGACGCCCCCGATTCACGCGTACCGGGAGGCATGCGCCCCAACGTCGTCGCCACGATACGCGGCACGGGACCTGAAACCGAAGGCAGGATTTGGATCATGAGCCATCTCGACGTAGTCCCTGAGGGCGACCGATCGATGTGGAGCAGCGACCCTTTCGAGGTAATGGCCAAGGACGGACGAGTCTACGGCCGCGGCGTCGAAGACAATCAGCAGGGCCTCGTGGCTTCGGTCTTCGCGGCGCTGGCGATACTTGCGTCGGGATCGGCCCCCTCTCGAACAGTCAAACTTCTCTTTGTCGCGGACGAGGAGGTCGGTTCCGCGTATGGCATCCAGTACGTCTTGCGGACCCAGAACCTCTTTCGGAAGGACGACCTCATCATAGTGCCCGACGGCGGCAACTCGAAAGGCGACGAGATCGAGGTCGCCGAGAAGAACCTGTGCTGGCTCAAGGTCTCGACCAAAGGGAAACAGTGCCACGGCTCTACCCCGGACGAGGGAGCCAATGCCTTTCTCGCGGCTTCCGATCTCGCTCTCCGGGCACACGAGCTCGAGAAAACCGCCTTCAGCGCTCACGATCCCCTTTTCCATCCCGATCGCACGACGATCTCGCCGACCAAGAAGGAGGCGAACGTCCCCAACGTCAACACGATCCCGGGCGACGACGTCTTCTATCTCGATATGCGCATCCTTCCCCGCTATTCGACCAACGAGGTGCTCTCGGAGTTGTCGCGGTTGATGCGAGAAGTGGAGGTGAAGCACCGCGTAAAGATGTCATACGAGATCGTGCAACGCAACGAGTCGAAGCCCACTTCTCCCGACGCTCCCGTCGTCGCGCGACTCGCCGCCGCCGTGCGGGAAGTCTACGGCGTCGACGCGAAAGCCATCGGAGTCGGAGGAGGAACTGTCGGCGCCTACCTGCGGAATACCGGCTTCGACTGCGTCGTATGGGCGCGGTTGGATGAGACCGCGCACCAGCCTAACGAATACGCCTTGATCGCGAACATCATCGGCGACGCCAAGGTTTTCGCCTCGGTCATCCTGGGCTGAGCTAGAAAACTACCACTACTTTGCCGAGGCGCAAGAGCTCTCGGTTGGCGGCGCTCGAGAGGATGCGAAGCGCGTCGTCCCTGGATATTATGAAATCAGTTCGCTTGTCCCCGAACAGCCCTATCGCCATGACCCGCATCGGGTCCGTCCCGACGCGGGCTCCGGCATCGACGCCTATCGCGGAGTCGTAGCCGAGCACTCCGCTTGCAAGGGCCCCAGGCTCGACAAAGCTCTTATCGAGGACGAGACTCATTTCCGAATCGAAGACCTTCGGGAAAAGGCAGGGCCGGGCTTGGTCCTCGACGGCCTCACCGTGAACCGGGAGGCTGCCCTTCGCGTAGATCACGATGCCCGTATAGACCCGGGTCGGCCGTGACTCGAGGGGCGCCCGCATGGGCGTTGGCGGAGACCCCGAAAGGAAGAGCGAGGCGACCTGGTCGAGCCCGAGGGTGTAGGTCGCCAGGAAACTCCTCATGTCCTTCGACATCGAGGAGCTTTCGAGCTTGACCATGCCCGCTATCGCCACGAGAGCCCCGCTGTCGAGGCTCCCGTCCGCGACGGCGTCCTCCACCGTCCGGTGCGAATCGGCTTGCAGGGCGAACACGGCGTCCTTTGCGAGGCCGGGCAGGTCGTGCTCGACCATCCGCGCCGCGGAGAGCCTCCCCTCGGGCAGCCGGAGCCCAGCCGCGGCGAGATCGAGAGCTATGTTGACCCTGAGAACGCGGGCCTTCCAGTCGACGCTCGAGCTTGTCGCGTACAGCGGTCTGTGTCCATCGGACGGCGCGCCCTGAGCTTCTCCGGCCGCGGCGAAGAGTGGTAGGGAGACTACTGCGACGAGGGCGCGCCACCGCTGGCAACACGGCTTGGTCTTCTTCATGGCATCGCCTTTAGTATCGGCACGCGGAGCGCCATGCCTTCGCGGATCACGCTGGAGAGGGCGAGACCGTTGCGCTCGGCCAGAAGCTCGGGTTGGACATCGTAGCGGAGCGAAATGCTCCAGAGGGTGTCGCCCTTCGTCACGAGGTAGCTCGAGGCGAAGGTCGGAGCCGCATCGGCGGTGGCGTCGGGCTCGGGAGGCGGCGCGTCCCTCAAGGCCGGTACGACGATTGTCTGTCCCAGCGTGATCAGGTTCGGCTTGAGTCCGGGATTCGAGTCGACGATAGCCGGCATGGGCGTGCCGTAGCGGCGGGCAATTCCAGACAGAGTGTCTCCCGAATGGACGATATGCAGGTAATAGCGCACGAGTTTCCGCGTCGGGTCATCGAGATACCGCCCGCACGGCAGCCGCCGACGTGGACGGCACCTTGAGCGCATATCCCTCCCCCGGCGGAGTCACTCCATACCTGAGCTCGGGATTGGCGTCCCTAAGGAGGTCGAGGGGCACTCCCGCCAGTTCGGATAGAAGCTTGAGGTCAACGGGGCGGCCGGGTGAGATGGTCTCCCAGGACGCCGACTCGTCCCAGGACAACTCGAGACCGTTGCGGCCCGGATAGCGGAGGATCGAGGCGACCGCGAGGAACTTGGGCACGTATTCGGCCGTCTCGGCATTGAGGAGTCCTCGCTTGCGCAGCTCCCAATAGTCGATGGCCGCCGCTCCGTCGCGCTTGGCTATCGCGATCGCTCGGGACATCGCGCCGTCGCCGCAATTATAAGCAGCTACGGCTATTGCCCAATCGCAGAAGTACGAGTAATTGTCCGCGAGCTTGCGGAGAGCGCCGTCGGTGCTCTTCATGAAATCGCGCCTCTCGTCGACCCAGTCGTCGATCTTCATCCCGTATCCGGAAATGGAGTTGCGCATGAATTGCCAGAGACCTGAGGCTCCGCTCTTCGAAATGTTGCGGGGGGAGTACTCCGACTCGATCACGGGAAGGAATGCGAGCTCGTCGGGGAGTCCGTAGAAGCGTATCCTCTCCTCGATGTAGGGAAGAAAAGGTTTGGCCCTTTCCATTATCGCGGCCAGCCATTTCTTTCCGTCCGGGCTCAGGTAGGCTTTCCTGACAGCTTCGAAGCTCGGCTCGCCCCATGGCATGGCGATGCCGAAATCGGGCTCTTCCAAATGGCCTTGGATGGGCGGGCCGGAATCTCCCCAGAGAGTTAGCGGCTCGCGGGAGCACAGGCTCTCTGCGTCGCTCTGGCGGGGATTGTCACGGCATCCGCCGGTATCGTCTGGGCCAGGGCCGGCCTGGCGGCCAGAACGAAAGCTATGGCTGCCGCTAGCGCCGCCCCGCGCGGCCGCGCGTTTGCGTGATCACGAGCGCTGACGAAGGCGCTGACGCCGCTGGTCATCGGCTCATGTCCCCGTAATAGATGCCCGCCCATTCCCAGTGACCCGAAGTTGGGCGGCGGCGCGAGGCGGAGGTGTAAAGACCGCGGGTGAAGCGCTAGTTCGGTTTACCGCGGCGGCTGCTGGTCCTGATTTCTGACTCACCGCACGGTCTGGGCCCCGCCGGATTGCGGGAGAATGAAACTACGGCAATGGAGGAGCAGGGATGAAAGAGACCAGACTACTTCAGCAAAGGCGAGCGAGGCAAGTTTTTCCGACCCGATGCGGAGTTGCGTTTGCCGATCTACCTGAACGCCGATGTCGAAGCCTACCTGACTGAACGTGCGGCGGAGAAGGGCATACCTCTCGGTGAGATGGTGAATGCGCTGCTGAAGAAGGAAATTCAGATTATCGAATCGGCGAAGTAAAGCGGAGCAGGTAGTGGAGGAGAGTGTCCTGTCTCAGAGCAGAGCGGGCGTTGTCGTGGCCAAAAAGCCGTTGGTCAACCAGAAGATTTGCGCGCGCCCCCCGGTAACACTCGCCCGCAAATTCCTGCAGTGCCGCCCGGAGCGAAATCCTGGATACCTGCCGTCTTGAGCGGCCCATGCACTGGCTCCAAACTTCCAACATTCGATGTCTTCAGGATGTGGTTGATTCAAGATGAGCTTGCAGTTCGGAGCGCAACCGTCGTGCCTGAATTTGCCGCTCTGCCATGGGTTTAGAATCAGCAGGCCGAAGCTCTTGAAGTCGTCGACGTTGCGCGTCACAACCGTCAGGCCTTGGTCCAGGGCGGTTGCGGCAATGAGCCCATCGAAGATGGGTTGGGTCTTTCCCTGT
>CAWHFT010000035.1:0-4688 GCA_963828175.1 uncultured Spirochaetota bacterium | reverse complement strand
AGCCGAGACGAGCATCGTGGAGCGCGACATTCGGCTGGTTGCAGACATGAAGAGAGTTCGCGTCCGCACTTGCACGTTGCGCACCTTTCGACAGCCGCGGCGCTCGCTGCTGTTCGGCAGGCGCGGCGCAACGGGCTCCGCGTTACGTGCGAGGTTACTCCGCATCACTTTCTGCTCACCGATGAGCACGTTGGTCTTTACAACACGCATGCCAAAATGAATCCGCCGCTGCGCTCCGCGGCTGACCGCGAGGCGATGATCGAAGGCATTCTCGATGGCGTTGTGGACGCCATTGCCACCGATCACGCGCCGCACGCGATGCACGAAAAGAAGTCGACACCGGCCTGGGGCTGGTGTGCGGTGTGGGCAACACCGCTCCCGAAGTCTGGCGGCAGCTTCTTAACGGCGCCAGTGGCATGGCCCCGATCCAGGGGTTCGATACCACTGGCTTTTCTGTCACCTTTGCCGCCGAGGTGAAGAACTTTGACCCGCTGAATTTTGTAGACAAGAAGGAAGCGCGCAAGATGGGGCGCTTTACCCACTACGCGTTTGCCGCTACTCAAGAGGCGATTGTGCAGTCGGGACTGGAGATTACGCCGGAGATTGGCGACCGGGTCGGAGTGTTTATCGGCTCGGGCATCGGCGGGTTCGAAGTGATTGAGCGCGGACACTCGAACCTGCTGGCGGGCGGGCCGCGCAACATTTCCCCTTCTTTTTATTCCTGCGGCGATTGTGAACATGGCGGCGGGACATATCAGCATCCGGTACGGGGCCAAGGGGCCGATTTCGGCTATGGCAACGGCCTGCGCCACGTCAGCAAATTCCATTGGCGATGTTCCTTTTCGATCTCTAGCGGCTCGGTGGTAGAAGCGAAGCGCTTCACAGTCTGGCCATCCTTGGAGACGAGGAATTTCGTGAAATTCCATTTGATCGACTCTCCGGCGACTCCGGGCGCCTTGGTCTTCAGGAAGGCGAAAACTGGGTGCGCGTTGGGCCCGTTCACCTCGATTTTGGACATGAGCGGAAAGGTCACGCCGAAGTTGAGCTGGCAGAACGAGGCGATTTTGGCGTCGCTCCCCGGCTCCTGATGGGCGAACTGATCGCCGGGGAATCCGAGGATGACGAGGCCCCTGTCCTTGTATTTTTCGTATAGTTCCTCGAGCCCCTTGTATTGAGGCGTAAAGCCGCACTTGCTCGCCGTATTCACGACGAGGAGGACCTTGCCTTGATATGACTTGAGCTGAATCTCCGCGCCGTCGTTGGCGCGGGCCGCGAGATCGAAGATAGAGCCGGCCATGAGTACCTCCAAAGATCAGTTCTCAAAATACTAGCTTGAGCCCTTATATTCAAATGATCTCGCGGCTAGACTCAGGGCCATGGAGCAGACGTTCCTCTCGGCCACCATCCTTCTGATCGTCATCACCGATCCTTTGGGGAACATACCGCTCTTTATCTCCAATATGCGGAAAGTTAAACGCGAGCGCCGCATTTTGGTCATCGTCAGGGAATGCGCCGTGGCTTTCGTGGTGCTCCTGCTGTTCATGCTTTTCGGGCGGCAGTTCCTGTCCCTCCTTCGCCTCAGCGAAGAGACGCTCAAGGTGGCGGGTGGGGTAATACTTTTCTTGATTGCGCTCAACATGATCTTCCCGGGAACGGGGGCGGCAGTCGGACAGGACGGCGGAAGCGACGAGCCTTTCATCGTGCCCGTCGCCATCCCTCTCATTTCCGGACCCTCGGCCATGGTCACCGCGATGCTCGTCGCGGGGTCCGACCCGCATCGGATGGTGGAATGGATATCGGCGCTCGCGATCACGATCGCGGTGACTTTTCTGGTGTTTCTCGCCTCCGACAAGATCCGTGAAGTGCTGGGCGACCAGGCCATCACCGCCATCGAGAAGCTGATGGGCCTCGTACTTACGGCCATGTCCATCGAGATGCTGTTGAGCGGCGTCGCGGCCTACATCAATCAGATTCGAGTGTAAGGGCCGATCGATTTCGCACGGCCTCGGCCCTGTCGAGGAGGCCCGCCCTGTAAAGGGTGGACCTGTTCCTCCCCCCGGACTTCGAAAGGTAGAGGGCTTTGTCAGCCATCTCGATATAGCGCGCAGGGGCGAGCCGCAGGCTCGGCGATATGATGCAGCAGCCCAGGCTCGCTGTCACCGCGAGCTTTCGGGATTCGTAGATGACTTCCGTTTGCTCGATAGCGGCCCTGATCCGCTCCGCGATCTCCATCAGCTTCGATCCGTCGCACTCGATAGCGAGCACGCAGAATTCCTCGCCGCCGAAGCGCGAGGCGACGTCCTCGGTCCTTACGGCGCGCTTCAGGGTGAGGGCCAATGCGTTGAGCACGGCGTCGCCGGCGAGGTGGCCCCAGGTGTCGTTGAAGTTCTTGAAGTGGTCGATGTCGAGCATCACGAGGCCTGCTTTCGTCTTATGCCTCGCAATAAGGGCGATTTCCTGCTCGAGCCTTTGCGAAAAGTACGCGTGGTTGAATAGGCCGGTCTTGGCGTCGGTTATCGAGCTCTCGTGATGGAGATTGTTCTGGATGCCGATCGAGAGGAATCGCATGAACTTGTCGACATACATCCTCTCGAGATCGGTATACGGAGTGCCTACGATCTTGCGGCCGAGCAAGGCGAGGCCGAAGGGCCCGCCCAGGCCGCTCATCGGGAAAAGCAGCTCCGGATCGAAGCTGAGGAGATCGGCATCGCCGCCTCCCCACTCGGCCAAGTCCTCGTAGGCGACTGGATAGGGCGACGCGTGGAAGTATTCCTTGATCCGAGCGTAGCTCGCTGCAGGCAGGCGTTCGTCGCTCGGCTTGAGGTTGACGTAGCAATACTGCGTGAGGGTGTCCCCGCGGGGCGGCTCGATGAGGATCGCGAGGTGCGTCGGGATGAACTGCTCCAATATCCTCGAAATGACGAAATCGAGCATCTTTTCGATCGAATCGAGCGTGTAGAGGGAAACCGCGTCGGTTATGAGGGCGTCGAGAAGGCGGTTCTCGTTGCGCAACAGCGTGAGATCGTCGAGGGCCCCACTTTTTTGGAGGATATTGAATTGGTTGAGAAAGCTGTCGTCGACTCGATGGCCCCCGGATTCCAATTCCACGTTTTCAGTATATGCGATCACTAGCGATCCTCACAACCTGGACAGCAGGAACATCGCGCGGCTACCCCTGATAGCCGCGCGACTGCATTATTCGGAGGAGGTTTGTAAGACCTTTATTAGCGCATCGACCGTGAAACCGAGATGCCTTGCGACGTCATCTCCCGGTCCCGATTCGCCGAACCGCTCGATCGAAAGAATGTCCTCGGGCTCGGCGATGCTCTCCCACCCCATCGAGACGCCGGCTTCGGCCACGACGACGCGCGCACCCGGAGGAAGGATGGCCTCGCGGATGGGCTTGGGCTGGGACAGGAACAGTTCGCGGCTCGGCATGGAAACGATGCGCAGGCCATTGCAGGCAGCCGCTCCGCCGAGCTTATCGACCGCCGCCAAGGCCAAGGAGACTTCCGACCCTGTCGCGACGAGGACGGTGTCGGGAGCCGACTCGGTATTCTTTACGACGTAAGCCCCGAGGGCCATCGAAAGCGCCCACTCCGGGTCCGCCTTCTCGAAGACGGGCAGGTTCTGCCGGCTCAGGGCCAACACGGTCGGGCCGTCGTTCCTCTGCAACGCCAAGCTCCAGGCCACGGCCGTCTCCTCGGCGTCGGCGGGCCTTAGGACTCGGACGTTGGGAATGGCTCGGAGGCTGGCCAGATGCTCGATAGGCTGGTGGGTTGGTCCGTCCTCCCCGATGAAGATGGAGTCGTGCGTGAGCACGTAGATCACCGGCTGCTTCATGATGGCAGCCAGGCGGAGGGCCGGACGCAGGTAGTCCGCGAACACGAGGAAGGTCGCGACGAAGGGCCTCAGGCCGCCATGGAGCGAGATGCCGTTGGCGATAGCGGCCATTCCGAATTCACGGACGCCGAAGTGGAGGTAGCGCCCGGTCCGATTGGCCGGGCCGTAGGCGCCGCCATCGGGGAACGAGGTGACGTTGGGCCCGGTGAGGTCGGCCGAGCCGCCGACGAGGTTTGTCCACGATTTGGAAACGGCCGCCAGCACCTTCCCCGAGGCGTTGCGTGTCGCGATTTTCTCGCCCTTTGCGAAGGCGGGCAAATCGAGGGGTTTGCCGGCCCGACAGGCGAGGTAATCCTCGAGCTCGGCGGCAAGCGACGGCTCCTCGGCCTTCCAGGCGGCGAATCCGGCCTGCCAGGCCAGCCGCGCCTTGGCAAGCTCGGGGCGGCGCTTCTCGTAGAAAGCGTAGGCGGCCGGGTCCACCCAGAATTTCTCGCCCGCAGGCGCGCCGATGGCGGCCTTTGTTTTGGCCAGCTCCTCCTCGCCGAGGGCGGAGCCGTGGACGCCGGCAGTGCCCTGCTTGCCAGGAGAGCCCTTGCCGATCACGCTCTTGAGGATGATGAGGCTCGGACGGGCTTGTTCTGCCTTCGCTTGGGCGACCAGCCGCCCCAAGGCCCTCGAAATCGTACATATCGCCGCGTAGGACTTGCCAGCCGTAAGCCTCGTAGCGCTTGCCCGAGTCCTCGGTGAAGGCGAGGTCGGTGGAGCCGTCGATCGTGATTTTGTTGGAGTCGTAGAAGACGATCAGTTTGCCGAGGCCGAGATGGCCTGCAAGGGAGGAGGCCTCA
>CAWHFT010000034.1:0-7156 GCA_963828175.1 uncultured Spirochaetota bacterium | reverse complement strand
GAGAGAGAGAGAGAGAGAGAGAGAGAGAGAGAGAGAGAGAGAGAGAGAGAGAGAGAGAGAAAGAAAGAAGGAAGGAGTCCTTGTCCTCAACATCTATCACTAACCGTTGAGGACTTGGAGCATCCTTTTCTATCTGACTTGTGTTTGGGTTGAAACGAAACCCTGGATGGGTCTTTATCACGTCGTCTTGGAATTCAGCTAGTTCCTTCCAAGCTTGATCGAACTGACCTTTGATGTACCTGATGGAGAACCTTTCGCTAGTAGTAGGTGTAACTGTCTCCACAGGAGCCTTGATTGGCTTCTCTACTGGCTCTGTCATACATCTCCTTTACTTCTTGGCTGGTTCTGGTTGCTTAGCAGCTGGTTTTACTGGAGCTGGTAAGTCCTTCTCAATACGACCGTTGTCTGATAAATGGCAACCACCTGACGACAGGCTGGACGCCTTCCATACCCCGATTCCTCACGACGTTGCAGGAGGTGCGCAAGGACAACTACTCGCGCTATTGGTGCAGCGACGATACGTTGACGGTCGGGGACTGCGAGCGCTTGGCCAAAGTCGTCGAAGGCCGAAACCGGGCCACTCCCGGGAACCTGAGGATCGCCATGGTCTCGCTCAGCAACGAGGGCTTTTGGAAGGAGATCTACGAGGGAGCCGTCGAGGCGAAGCGAGAGCTCGAGGCTCTCGGCGCCAAAGTAGAATGGATGGAGCCGCCCTACGTAAACGACCAGAGCCTGACCGCCGCCTCGACGTACGCCCCCATAATCGAACGGCTAATAAGCGAGAAATGGAACGGCCTAGCTATCCCGATATTCGACCGCAATCTCGTCCCGACCTTGAACAAGGCCGTCCATGCCGGCCTCGCCGTGGTTTCGTACAATTCCGAGCCGACGAGCCTACGGGAGATGGTCGCGTCCGTATCTTCGCACGCCGGCGCCCTGCTCGCGCTGAGCCAGGAGCTTGCCGCTTCGGCCGAGGAGTCGGGCAAGTCGACCGCGAGCATCGCGTCGACGATCGGGAAGATCACCTCGAGCCTGCGCTCCCAAGCCTCCGAGACGGCCAGAACGACGGATGAGATACGGACCCTCGCCGGCAACATCAAGCGCGTCAACGAGACGGCGGGCGACAGCTCCAAGACCGCACGGCGCGTCGCGGAGGCTTCGGTTAAGAGCTCGGCCGCGGTCGGAGTGATGCAGGAATCCGTCAAGTCCCTGGAGGAAGCCGCCATGGTCTCGGAGACGACCATCCGTTCGCTCAAGGACGATACCGACAGGATAGGGACGATCGTCGACTCCATCGAGGAAATAGCGAACCAGACCAACGTGCTCGCGATCAACGCGTCGATCCAAGCCGCTCGCGCCGGCGAGCAGGGAAAGGGACTCCGCGGTGATAGCCGCCGAGGAAGCTCGCCGAGCAGTCGAATCTCTCGGCGGGAGAGATCAAGAACGTCATCATGGAATTGCGCAAGCGGGTCAAGGCCGCCGAGTCGGCCACGGCACGCGGTTTGACCGAAGCCCGGGAGAACGCCGAGAACGCCGAGCTTTCGCGACAGAGCCTGCACGAAATAAGCGTTCTCGCGGGAGAGAACGAGAAGAGCATGGAAGTGATTTTCGGCGCCGTGGAGGAAATGCTTACGTTCTCAAAGAGGATCGAGGAGACGGTCCATTCCTTGAACGACAAGAACGAGCAGAGCGACGCTGCAGCCTCGGAGATCGAGACCTCGACGAGCGAAGTTTCGATCCAAGCCGCCGAAGTGGCGAATTCCGCGAGATCGCTCTCGGAAATGGCGAGAGCGCAGCAGATCCTCCTTACGCAGTTCCGCTTTACCGACGAGGAGTAGCCGGCACTGCCTTTTCGACCTCGAATCGCTTGACGGTCTTCTTGGTGGTTTCGGCGAGACGCTCGCGGAGAACGGTTACTTTGGATATTTTTTGATACGGCAAGAGCTTCTGGTTGACCTCCTCGACGATCCCGCGGAGCCTTGCCTCGACTGCCTTCCAATCCAGGGGGGATGTCTCCTTGTCGCCGGCCTTAAACCGATCGGCATTGGGGAAAAGCATGGCCTCTATGCCCTCGCTCTTCATTTCCGCGTCCTCGATATAGCCGCAGACGAAAACCTGCTCTACCTCGTCGAAAAGCTGGAATCTATTCTCGATCTCCTCGGGATAGACGTTCTTGCCACCTTCCGTGACGATCAGGTTCTTGGCCCTTCCTTCCAGATAGACGTAGTCCCCTGCGTCTACATGACCGAGATCCCCGGTTTTTAGCCAACCGTCAGCGCTCAGGACCTCCGAAGTCTCGACGGGCATTTTGTAGTACCCCGCCATGACCATCGGCCCACGGACCGCGATCTCGCCAACTCCGTCCGCGTCCGGATCGAGTATCTTCATCTCCACGCGGGGGATGAGCTTGCCCACGCTCGTGATTATGAAGGCGTCGGTGGGGTTCAGCGTGAGGATGGGCGAAGTCTCGGTGAGGCCGTATCCCTGGACGAAGTCGATCCCGAGCTCGTTGTAGCGCCTGAACACGCTGGGAGCCAAGGGGCCGCCGCCCGAGATGCAGATTCGTATGCTGGAGAGGCTCGCCTTGTCGAGGACCGTACGGAACAGCGCCTTGCCGGGGTTTTTTCCGGTTAGCCTCTTGACCATGAACGAGAGGCCCATGAGAGCATGGATGAGACCGTAGATGATCAGCCCCTTCTCCCTTACTCCCTTCAGAATCCCCGCGAGGATCTTGTTGAAAAGCAGCGGGACGCCGAGGAACATGGTGACATTGGCTTCCTTTAGGTCTTTGAGGACCTGCTTGATCACCATGCGCTTCGCGAAGACTATCTCGGCTCCGATTGACACTGCCTCTATGAAGACCGCGAGCATCGTATAGGCATGATGTATCGGGAGAAGGGCATAAAAGACGTCGGTATGGAAGATGGGCAGATTGGCCTGAGCGAGATAACAGTCCGACACGAAGTTGCGGTGGCTGAGCATGACGCCCTTGGGCGCGCCCATGGTTCCGCTGGTGAAGAGAATTGCCGCGAGGTCGCCTTCCTCGGGGCTCTCGAAGGCCGGGGCACCCGGGGCATCTAGGTCCAGGACGTAGTCCGGCCTGCCAGCTGCCAGGGAGAACGCGGCCTCGAGCCCTGGACAGGCAGCCTTCAGCTCGGCTTCCTTTTCCTCGTCGATAAAGAGGGCGACGACATCTCCCGCATGGACGAGGTTGGCCAGCTCAGGGACAGCGAGTTGATAATCCAGAGGCACCACGACGGCCCCCGCGGTAAGGACGCTGAAATAGGCTACCGCCCATTCCGGGCTATTCTTGCCGGCGACGGCGACTTTATCGCCTCGGCCGATACCCAGCGCGCGAAGTTTGCGAGCGGCTCCCTCGATCTTCTCCAACGACTCGCGATAGCTCAGACTTCTCTTCTCGGGCTCGTAGACGGTAAAGCAGGCGCGATCTGGAAACCTGCGGGCGGTCAGGCGGAACATCTCCGGCAGGGTGGGCCATTCACCGGGGAAAGCCGATCCTCGATAATCGTCGAGGAAATTCCACGGAACATCACGCTTCGTCTTCATCATAGCCTCCGCCTACAGTATGCTAGCTTCAACGAAGAAATTTGGATAGACGGGCGTTTGCCGAAGGCCGCGGTAACCAATGATTGATGAGGCTGTTATCTTCGATATGATCGGTTCGGGCAACGTGAAAAAGCCGATTAGGGACGGGGGACACGAGGCCAAGCGCGCCCTGCTGCTCGTGATGGCGGGAGCCTTGCTCCTTGGCGCGGCTTTCCTCACCGCGACCTTGCTATTGACGGCATGCTCAGCGTCTGTGTCCTCGGCGATTCGAGCCGACGGCGGAGCTCGCATCTCTATCCAGGCCGAAGTGCCGGCGGTCCTCGCCTCTAAATTCCGGAAGCTCGCTAGCTCAGGCTCTGGCTCTTCGGCTGCCGGCCCCTTGTTCGATATCGAGGCTATCCGCAAGTCCATAGCCGGTCGGCCGAGCCTCAGCCTCATAGAGATCAGCAGTCCAACCCCGGATTCCGTCAGCGCCGTGCTGTCTGCGCGCAGTCTCGACGAGTTGGCTGCTTCGCCGGATATAAAGGGATCGGGCCTCCTGACGATCTCCAAGGGAAGCGGCTGGAGGGAATGCCGCTTCCGGCTGGAACGAGGTAAGGCGAAGACTATCGCTTCCTTTTTCCCCGGCATCGACCCTGATTTGGTGGAGGCCCTTTCTCCTCCCGCGCTCGAGGAAGACCCGGTCACGGTCGCTGAATATAAAACCATGCTCACGAGCGTCCTGGGGGGAAAGGCCATGCCGGCTATGGAATCGGCCGCCCTCAGCGTGAGCCTAAACGCTCCGGGCGAGGTGCTCGATTCAGGCGGCGGAGAGCTCTCGGGCACGACGCTCACGGCTCGCGTCCCCATCATCGACGCTCTTGCGCTCGAGAAGCCGATCGAGCTCTGGATTAGGTGGAAGAGCCCCCAATGAAATCGCCAGGGTTTCCCCTGGCGATTAGTCCCGAATTGTTTTTTGAACGACGGCCGCCGATGTTTTTAGCTTGAGCCGCTTCTCGGGTAGAAACGGTCGTATTATTTTTACACGCACCTTATTAAATTCTTGCATTTTTAATTGGCCTGTTTGTAAATCCTCTTTATTAGTTGTTTCTATATATGCAGCTTATGTGCCATCGTATGCGATTTCTTTACCAAAGTGTTACTACCGGGGGAAACGTCCTATTTCAGTGATAAATCGGGGGCTTGTAGACGCGTATCTACAAGAAGAAAACCTGATGTTTTTTTATTACCCCTGTGCAGGAAGGCAATTCATTTTTTAGTAAAAATATATGCGATATGCATAATTGTTTCTCTTGTATACATTAAATGCTAGTGTGCCATATTCAGTGACTGTGAGAATCTTCACAGGGATAGCGAGGCTACTCCGATACTCCGCTACTCCGCTTCATTTACCGTATCGCGGCTGCCCTTTAATCGCTTGTTCAGGGCAGTACGCGAAATTCCAAGGAGATCAGCGGCAATCCCTTGATTGCCCTTCGACCGCCGAAGGGCTTCACGAATGAGCTCTTCAGAAGCCATTTTCAGGCTCGGAAGCCGTTCCCAAGAGGAAAAGCGCGTGGCGTCCGCCCCGACGATGTTTTTCTCCGTCGGGTTCTTCGCTCCATTCCCTCTGAGTATCTTTCGCCGAAAGCTATCGAGGCCGAGGATCCCGCCTTTTAGCCCGCTCATCGCGTCGAAGACCATAGACTCGAGTTCCCGAACGTTCCCGGGGAAATCGTAAGATTCGAGCAGCAACCCGAGTTCCTCGGGGATCGCAGGGACGCCCCTTCCGAGACGCTCGGCGGACTGCCGCACGAAATGGGAGAGAAGCAGCGGCAGGTCGCTCGGCCGCTCGCGAAGGGGCGGCAGCTGGACGAGATGGGTTTGTAGGCGATAGAAGAGGTCGAGGCGGAAGGTGCCTGAAGTGGAGGCGGACCTGAGATCCCTATTGGTAGCGGTGACGATCGCGGCGCTCGATGCCTTCGGGAGATCGGCTCCCAAGGGGTAATAGCGCTTGTCCTCAATAAGCCTCAGGAGCTTGACTTGGGACACTTGGGAGAGTTCGCCAATCTCGTCGAGAAACAAGGTGCCGCCTTCGGCGCGATCGATGAGTCCTCCACGGTCCGTATCGGCGCCCGTGAAAGCCCCCCGCCTGTGGCCGAAAAGGCTGTCCGAGAACATGGTATCGTCCAGCCCGGCGATATTCAGGCTAACCATGGGGCCGCTGCGCCCCGAGAGGCGGTGAACGGCTTGAGCCATGAGTTCCTTGCCCGTGCCGGATTCTCCGATGATGAGAATCGGCTTCGGCGAGGCTGCAACGGTTTCAACGTACCGCAGGACGCTCACCATGCGCTCGTCCGAGGTTATGAAGTCGTCGAATGCCGGCGACTCCGGCCGCTTGGCCGCGAGAAGTGTATCCTTGAGAGCCGAATAATCGCGCTGGAGCTCGCGGATCGAAAGCGCGTGGAGGATGCTCGAGGCGAGGCGGCCGGTCTCGGCGGTCTTCGGCACGTAGTCGAAGGCGCCGTGTCGCATGCAATCGATGGCGCTATCGAGGTCATTGACCGCGGTCGCGACGATGACGGGGACTTCGGGATGCCGCTCCCTGGTTTCCTCGAGGACCTTCTGGCCGGGCATGCCTGGCATGATGAGATCGAGGACCATGACCGAGATGTCGCTTCCGTCGACGATACCAGCGACCTCGCGCGGATCCGAGCAGCAGACGACGTCGCGGAAGCCCTCGAAACGAAGGAAGCGCTCCATCCGCTTGAGCACGTCGGGATCGTCGTCGACCACGAGGATGCTCGATCTATTCTCTTCGCTCATTTTCGCCTCGCTCGGAATCATGAATCGCCGGCAGGACAACGCGCACGGTCGTGCCCCTTCCGAGCTTCGAGTCTATCTCTATCTCGCCTCCCGCGTCGCGCACTATGCTGCGAGCGACCGAGAGCCCCAGGCCGGTCCCGCCTTCGTCCCGCTTCGTCGTGAAGAAGGGCTCGAAAACTTTGTCGAGCTCATCGGCCCCGATGCCTCGCCCTTCGTCCTCGCATTCCAGGATCATGCGGCCCCGGTCCTCGTCGAAGGCGGTTCGCAGCCAGACCGCCGCCCCGAGATCGGTCAGCGACTGCAGGGCGTTCTCGAGGACGCTGACGGCCACCTGGGTCAGTTTCTGGAAGTTGGCTCTCACCCGCGGCAGGAGCGGCGGCAAGTCGAGCACGAAATGCCGCGTGGAGCGGTCGACGAGGGGAGCCAACAGCCGCGAAGCGTACGCCGCCACGGCGGAAAGGTCCACGGCTTCGGGGGGAGAACCAGAAGAATCCCGCGCATAGTCCTTGAGGTCCTCGACGATCTTTTTGATCTGCAGCCCGGCGTTGTAGGTATCGGCCAGCAGCTCCGGAAGCTCCTTGACCAGCTCATCCGCCGTCCAACCTCGAATGCTGAAGCCTTCGGTCTCGTCCACCAGCCTCCGTAGTGTCGGGGCGAGCTCGCGCCATACCTCCGAAATTACGGGAATATTCCTGATCACCGCATTGTTCGGCGTATTGACCTCATGGGCGACGCCGGCCGCGAGCACGCCAAGGGTTTTCAGCTTTTCGAGCTCGGCGTTGGA
>CAWHFT010000033.1:0-7156 GCA_963828175.1 uncultured Spirochaetota bacterium | reverse complement strand
CCCTACAGAGGTGCGCTTCATCGGCAAACCCGTGGACTTTATCGCTTTCGTCGGCTCCTCGTCGGGGAAGGTCGAGGAAGTGGCCTTCGTTGAGGTGAAATCCGGCAATGCCGCCCTGAGCCGCGTCGAGCGGAGCCTGCGGGAGGCCGTCACGGCGGGTCGGGTACGCTGGGTGGAATATCGGGCACCGTGAAAACAGGTGAACCGGTTAATGCCTAGCGCGTTGTGCGATTTATGAGTAAAAATCCCAAGAATCGTGCTAAAGTGCCGGAATCGTCATGAGGAGACAGGAGAAACGCGTCGGCGAGCCCATCCTTGGAGCGCCGAGCTTCGTTGGCTACAGCGCCGCGCTCGTCCGCAGGCTCCAGGTCATGGCCGCACTTCTCGCCGCCGCGTATCCGGCGGCATACGTCGTCGACGACCTTCTCTCCGGCAGGGCGCCTAACGTCGCGCGCTACATGGCCGCGCTCGGCTCGATGCTGGCCTTGGCCTTGGCGGCCCGTCGCTTCGGCCCTTCGAGGCTCGTAACCATAGCCTTCATCTTAACGATCTACCTTGGCTACGCGCTGACTTTGAACCTGCCCAACTCGAGGGCAGTGTACATTGTGCTGTTCCTGGTCGCCATTCCCATGTTCTATTTCTTGGGAGGGGCGAGAGCAGGACGACTGGCCAGCCTCGGCTTCGTGGCCCTCAACGTCGTAATAATCGCGGCGGGCCTTTCGAAATCGAATCCGGGACCTGCACGTCGTCGGTCGGCCATATCACTATGCGATGCTCTTCTGAGGGCTTTTCTTGATGATGGTGGTGGCCGAGGCGAACGAGCGACGGCATGCGAAGAGCCTCGAGCTCATCTTCGCCGAGCATTTCATCGATGAGGCCGACCGGCTTGCCCAACGCCACGGCCCTATCGTCGGAGCGGTTGTCCGAGGGTGGGGGATATCTGGCCTTGGTGAGGCTCCGCAATTTCAAGGACCTACGGAGCTTTTCGATGATGCGGAGGGGCGCGCGCTGGCGGGGAGGGCCTCGGAGATTCTTCGCGCGCTCGCTCGTCCGCCGATGCCAGCGGGCCCTTCAGGATATCCGAATCCGAATTCGCCCTAATTCACCCGAGCCGCGCCGATCCGCGCGCGGTGGCGACCTCCATTCTCGGGGCCTTCGCCGCAGAGAGCGTCGCCGATTCTTCCCCTCTGCGATTCGAGGTGCAAGTCGGTTCCTACCGGACGGGCAAGGCGGGGGAAGGCGGCTATGAGGCTGTGGAGGAGGCGGAGACGGCGCTTGCCGATTGCGTCGCCTCCGATTCGAGCGCCTCGCACCGCGAGAGCGGCTCGCCCGACGACGATTTCAAGGCGCGAGCTCCCGCCCTCGTGCAGAACATCAGGGATCGCAGCCTTTCCGCCGTATTTCAGCCCGTCTACGACGTGCGACGCGACGGCATCGGCTTCCTCGAAGCCCTCTCGCGGCTTCGCGTGGGCGATCGCCTCGTCTCCCCCGAGGCCTATCTGTCGGCGACCAGTCGGCTCGGGCTGGAAAAGCACTTCGGCGATTTCATCGTCGGCGCGGCGCTCGATATGGCCTTGCGCAGCGGCCACTCCGTGAGCTTCAACGTCACATTCGGGGATCTAGAGCGGCCCTATTTCCTCGAGGCCCTCTTCAATGCCTATGCCTCCCTGTCCGGCAAGCCGAACACGCTCATCGTCGAGCTGACAGAGCAAGCCGCCTTCACGGATTACGGACGGCTGCGGGCTTTTGCCGCCGATGTCCATGAAGCTGGGGGCCTCGTCGTCCTCGACGATTTCGGGTCGGGCTATTCCAACTACGCGAGCCTGCTAGAGGCGCGGTTCGACGCGGTCAAGGTCGCGGGCAACATCGTGAGGGAGATCGTCTCGCGCCGGGAGGCCGCGACGCTTGTATTTCGGGACTCTGCGCCTTTTGCCGCTCCGCCGGTCTCGACGTCGTCGCCGAGCACATCAGCGAAGAGGGGATCATGGCCCGGGCCCTCGAAGGGCGGCGCCTCGTTGCTGCAGGGCTACTACTTCGCCAAGCCCGTCGCGGCCGAGCGGATCTTGGCCGGGGAGCTTTGCGGTTCCCGGGCGGCCGCTCGGCCTCGCCCGCCCCGCTCGTCGGCTCGGCCAGGCACGCGTCACCGAGGAATCCGCAATTCTCGGCATGAGGCCGTCGACGATCGCGGACTAATTTTCCAGTATGGTGATCTCCACGCGGCGGTTGCGGGCGCGGCCCGCCTCGGTCGCGTTGTCTGCGATAGGACGCTCGTCGCCGTATCCGATCGCCCGGACGCGTTCCGGGGCACGGGCACCGAGATTGATCAGGCCGTCCGCCACGGTCTTCGCCCGGTCCTCCGAAAGCTGCTTGCGGCCCGCGGCGAAGCCCGCAGCCGCGGTGTGACCCGCGACGAGGATGTCGCGGTCCGGGTAGCGTTTCAACACTTCGGCGATGCGCGCGAGCTTCGCCAACTCGGGCGCGGTCAGCTTCGCCGAGTCGGCCTCGAACTGGATATTCTCGATGCTGATGGTCACGCCTTGGTCAGTCGAGGCGACGCTGACATTGGGCATTCCGGCAACGGCCTTCTCCACCTCCGCCTTGAGCGCGTTTCGATCCATGAGGCTGGACTCGATGACCTTGGACTGGGCGCTTCCGCGGTACTCTATCGTGGAGCCGTCCGACCAATCGAAGACGAAGTCGAATTTCTCTTCGTATGCGGAAGGCTGCCCGAGGGCGGGATCCCAATATATCTTCTGGTCCGAATAGCCGGCGATTTGTATCGGGAACACCTCGGTGTAGGCTCGGGGCTCCTTGGGGCGCTCGAAAATCGTATACGAGGCCGTGACGAGGAGGACGCTCGCGCCATCCTTGACGACTGGACCCTCGTATCGATAGCGGACGTCGATAGGTATTTCGTAGGGGTCGGGGATGCCGAAGACCCTCCGGAAATCGTGGCGCTCCTCGCCGGGGGCGTTCCATGAATCCCCGGGCGACAGCTCCCGGTCAGGGAAAGTCGGAACATCGCGTACGACCGGCATGTAGTATTTGGGGTCTATCGTGTAGTGCCCTGATCTGTCTCGGGTGAACTCGGAGTCGTAGCTCTCGGTGATGAGGTAAGCCGAATCGCCCTTGGCGCGTTCGGACGTTTCGAAAGTCCCTCGTATCAGCCCCGAGGACCCATCCGGCGCCGCGTCGGCCGTCTCGAAAGCTATGCGGTTGAGTATCTGCGAGGAGTGGCTGAATTGGCGATTGACATAGACGTCCTCGTCGACCGTGGACAGCGCGCGATATTTATCGCCTTTGACGTGGGTGAAGGCGAAGCGATACGGCCCGGTCGGCGCCGACGCCGGCGCTCGGCGGGGCGGCGGTTGAGCCGGCCTGGGCCGAAGAGGCAACCATAGGAAATCCAGTTAGCGTCACGGCCAGCGAAAGGACGGCTATTCTCTTCACTCGCTTCCCCTTGGCTGTAATTATCGGCGATCTGCGAGCGGAAGGCGACTTCGTCAGGACAATTCGAAGAAGATGGCCTCTCCGAGCAAGGCGGATATTATCGCGCCGCCTTTCGTCATCGTGATCGCCAGGCATTCGCCCTCGACGAGAATGTAATCGTCGCCGCCCATCGATACCCATGCGGTGCCGGACAGTACCCGCAGCTTTTTCGAGGAGCACGGGATTCGAAGCTCCTCGCCATAGATCAAGGCTAGGCGCAGAGCCGGCGCCTCTTCCCAAACCGAGCCGGAGTACTCGATTCCCGTTTCTTCGCTGCGGGCGAAGCGGCTAAAACCGTCGAAGGCGAGATTCACCATCGCCGTGGTATTCATACTTTTACCTCCTCCTATTCTACTTCCACTTCGATTAGGCAAGCGTGTTCTCCTGGCTTGCCTCTTCAGGCTCCACTTCGACCATCGTCGATTCCTTGTAGGTGGAAAGCACGATGTTCGTTACCGAGCGCGAGGTGCGCGTCAGTCTGCGTATTTTCGACAGCAGGCTTTCGAGCTGCTTTGGCCCGCCAGCGCGAATCTTGATGATGAAACAGTCCTCGCCGGCGACGTTATGGCACTCGAGAATTCCCGCTTCCGAAGCGCAGGCTCCTAGGACGAGTCTGTGCGTCGAGTCGTAGTCTTGATCCGTATTCGAATCGATCGTCAGCCGCACGAAGGCGAGTAGCGGCTTGCCGAGCTTCTCGGGATCGACTGTCGCCACGTACCCCGTAATGATCCCCTTCCGCTCGAGTTTCTTTACGCGTTCGAATACCGAGGAAGCATTCAGCCCCACGGCTTCGGCGAGCTCAGCATTTGAAAGTCGTGCGTTGCCTTGAAGCAGTTTGAGTATCTTTTGGTCCGCTGCGTCGATCATAGCAATATAATCGCAAAATCCAGGAGATATGTCAATTAATATTCGTCATTAATTTGATTATGCCGAATTATATTCGTCATTCTGCAAGGAAGGATTGCCAAGCTTGCTTCATTCTGTCGCAGCGGGTCATAATGAACCATGTCTGGCGTTGTGGAAGCGTGGATCTCCGGCGCGATCATCGGCGTCATCGTAGCGATTCTCATTTCTACCTTCTTTATTGCCATCTCGCTTCGCCAGCGCGCCTTCACCTTCTACCTGATATATTTATTCGGATTTTTCCTCTACGTCATCGCCTTCAGCGGCACTGGCGATTCCTTTTTCTGGGCGGGGAGTGTTTGGGCAGCCAAAAGGGCCCTCCCCTTTTCCCAGACGATCATGGCTTTCGGAATTTCCCTCTTCGCCAAGCACTATCTCGCGCCGCGTCGGCGGTGGGCGCCGATTTCCTTCGCTCTTTCGATCGCCGCAACAGCCGCCTCGGCCGAAGTCATTGCCCTGGCCGTTCTGGATGCGAGGCTTGCCGCTCTCATTGGAACGGTCGTGGAGAATGCCGTGCGCCTTCTCGTCCTGGCCGCCGCGGTCCAGGCGGCGGCGACCGGCGGGAGGCGGGAGCGCTACTTCCTCGCCTCGTGGGTCTTCGCGATCATAGGCTCGACCCTTTCCTACCTTGGTGGCCTCGGACTCCTACCGGACGCATACATCTCGATCTGGGAGAAAGGCGAGGGACTCGGGGCGCTCATCCAGGTACTCATCCTTTCGTTCGGCATCACCGACGGAATCAATACAATGAGAAAAGAGAAGGAGGAAAGCCAGCGCCGATCCATTCAGCTCCTCGAGCGGGCAAACAAGGTCAAGGAGGACTTCCTCATCGGAACGAGTCTCGAATTCCGATCTCCCTTGTTCGGAATGGTCGGCCTCGTTGACGCCATGGAAGACATGGCCTCTGTACGCGATTCCGAGGCCATGAGGCTCGCCTCCCTGATCAAGGCCGAGGCGCTGCGTCTGCTGAGCCGCGTCGCCAATATCGCGGCCTACGCGCGACTGCGCAACGGCGACCTCGCTCTCGTCGCCGAACGGGTCTCTCTGAGGGAACTCGTCGAAGGCGCGGCTCGCTCGGCCTTGCGCGCGGCCCACGGAAAGGACATCACCTTCGAGAAGGCCATCGACGACGTCGAGATCTCGACGGACGCCCGGGTGCTGGGCCAAATCGCCAATGACCTGTTCACCGACGCCTTCAAGCGCAGTTCGTCGGGCATGGTGAGAATCGAGGGCAAGGCCGAAGGAGACCGTATAAGCCTCGGAGTGACCGACTCTGCTCCGCCCTTGCCCGACGATGTCCTTGCCCGTTTCCTCTCCAAAGACAGCCCGAGCGGGCCCGAGGCCGTAGGCCCGGGGCTCGAGTTCCTCGTCGCGCGCCTCCTCGCCGAATGCCTTGGCGGGTCTCTTGTCTATACCTGGGCGAATGGCCACGGACGCTTCCTCCTCGATCTTCCTCGGGAGTCCTATTGGCGCCCGGGCAGCCGGGAAGCGGAGCGCGGCGGCATTACCTCGTTGCTCGGCAAGATCGCCGCCAGGAGCGGCCTATTCGCGGGAGGCCGACCTTTCCGAGACCCCGGTGGGCAAGGGCTCGCGAGGGCTAGTCTTGGTTTACGACGAGGACGCGGTTTTCCTCGAAGCTCTCAAGCGCTACTTGGAGGGTAGAGGCTACTCCGTATCGCCGACCCTCTCCGCGGATAAGGCGGTCGCCCTCGCCACGACCCGCAACTTCGATCTGGTCCTTCTCGACGCCGCTTCTCAGAGCGGCGCTGGGCTCGCCGCCTGCGCACGCATACGGGCCTCAAAGGGCATGGACGAGCTTCCGGTGGTCGTCATGACCGACCGGGAGAGCGCAGAGGCAGTAGAAGCGGCCTTCCGAGCGGGCGCGAGCGATTACCTGCCCAAGCTCTCGCCCAAGGAGCTGTTGTTCGCGCGCGTCGACACGCACGTCGCATTGCGCAGGGCGGTCGAAGACGCCCTCGAGACGCGCAGGCGAGTCGCCGAGCTCGAAAAGCTGAAAACCCTTGGCGTGCTCGCGGCCGGCGTCGCCCATGAGGTCAATACGCCGAACAATGCGGTGATCAGGAATATTCCCGTAATTTCGGAGGTATGGCGCGAGCTCGCCCCGACACTACGGAGGCTGGTGGACGAGACCGAAGGCTTCAGCATTCGAGGTTGGACGGCGGATGAGCTGGTCAAGGAGCTTCCGGAGCTGCTGGCCGATACCTACAACGCCGGGCTGCAGATCAAAAAGATCGTCGAGGACCTCAAGGACTATGCGCGGGATTCTTCTGGTTCTCCCCCCGAAGCCGTGGACCTTTCCGCCGTGGCGGCGTACGCTTCG
This sequence comes from uncultured Spirochaetota bacterium, assembly GCA_963828175.1. Taxonomy (GTDB): domain Bacteria; phylum Spirochaetota; class Spirochaetia; order Treponematales; family Rectinemataceae; genus UBA1306. The sequence continues at coordinate 423 of CAWHFT010000033.1, read as the reverse complement.
CGGCTGTTGGCTCCCCTCGTCGACCGCTCCACGCGGCATTTCGTGCTCGACTTGCCGCCGCTCCTGCCGCGGGTGAGAGCCAACTTCCAGAAACTGACCCAGGTGGCCGTCAGCGTCCTCGAGAACGCCCTGCAGTCGCTGACCGATCTCGGGGCGGCGGTCTGGCTGCGAACCGCCTTCGACGAGGACCGGGGCCGCATGATCCTGGAATGCGAGGACGAAGGGCGAGGCATCGGGGCCGATGAGCTCGACAAAGTTTTCGAGCCCTTCTTCACGACGAAGCGGGACGAAGGCGGGACCGGCCTGGGGCTCTCGGTCGCTCGCAGCATAGTGCGCGACGCGGGAGGCGAGATAGAGATAGACTCGAAGCTCGGAAGGGGCACGACCGTGCGCGTTGTCCTGCCGGCGATTCATGATTCCGAG
>CAWHFT010000032.1:0-11625 GCA_963828175.1 uncultured Spirochaetota bacterium | reverse complement strand
TCTCTCTCTCTCTCTCTCTCTCTCTCTCTCTCTCTCTCTCTCTCTCTGCCCAGCGCTCTCACCTTGTAACAGAGGTCGAGGTCTTCCATGTACATGAAGTAGTCCGCGCTGAATTGTCCAACGTCCTCGAAAACTTCCCGCCTGACCATTTGGCAGGCGCCCGATACGGCTTCCACCGCAATGGGCTTATCGCGGTTGGAATCGAACAAGGGGCGCATTCCCCACAGCTTGAGCTTGGGAAGGGCTCGCCTGAGACGCTCAATGTCAACGAGCTGGTTCAGGATGGTCGGAAAGACGTGGATGCAACTGGTCTGCAGGCTGAGGTCGGAATTCAGGAGCCGGCAGCCCAGAACTCCGATATCCGGCGAGGAGTCGAGGCAGGCATGCATCAGGTTGATGGCTGGGCCGTGCAGTTCGGTATCCGGATTGAGGAACAGGAGAATGCGTCCCGAGGAATGCTGGAATCCCAGATTGTTCGCCTTGGCGAACCCTATGTTTTGGGGACTGCGAACCAGCTTTACGGAAGGGCAGCGCTCTTGAATGGCGCGGCACGAATCGTCCGGGAGACGTTGTCAACGACGATGATTTCGAATTCCAGGTTCTTCGTTTGGGCTAACGATGTTTGAAACGCACGGAATCCGTGTATTCGGCTGAATTCCAGTTGACGATGATGACGGAAAGATCCATGAGGTTAGGAGAGACTGATCGGAGGAGCACAGAGGACGTCCGGATGCCGCGGGTTCAGGCTTTTGATAACGGCTTTGACCAAGTACTGTGCCCGGTGCAGCCAGTCGTAGCCGCCCTCCAGCTTGGCTTGAAAGAAACTCAGATCGTCCCAAGTGTTGATGGGTAGCCTGGGCAGAAGAAACCGCTGGTCGTCGCGGTTGGCGGTGCCGATGATGGTGGAGACGCCGATCTGGTAGCCGCGCGTTTCGAGCCGGCCGACCAGGCGAGTAACGAAGGCGCGGTCGGCTTCGGGGAAGGCATATGGGCAGGCGAAGGAACGCACAGCGTCTCCAATGGCATCCTCGATCGCCTGTTTCGAACGGGTCAGCTCATCGTCCAGGGCGCTGAGGCTGAGGAATCGCAACTGGGGATGCGAAACTGTGTGGGACCCGATGCCAATCCCGTGTGTGTGCAGTTCGCGCAGCTCGTTCCAAGTCAGGCAGTCGGCGCCGTTGAACTTGGATCGGGGGTCGGTGATAGCGGCCGTCGGACTGGCGCAGTTCCTTCCCGAGCTACGGGCTCATCCTGGACGGCCGCGTCCTCTTCACCGCCGACACGAGGTACGACCCGGACATGGTCGTGAGCCTCGATGCGGAATACGGCTTCGAGACCATCTTCCACGACTGCCAGCTTTTTAGGGGCGGCGACGATCTCGACGAGATCGCCGGACTCCCGCCCGCGATCCGCGCGAAGACCCTGTTGATGCACTACGGGGACAAGATCGAGGAGTTCGAGCCGCGGATAGCCAAGCTCGGCTTCGCCGGAATCGCGACGACGGAAACCTACAGCTTCCCGAGCAAATAGCGGTATTGCCAACGGCGCGGCCTATTAGCTATCTTATGGCTAACACCGCAACCTGAACCCTCTCTGGAGAGAAGAAATGCCCCAGCACCATTTTAAGACGGAAGTGTCTCGTCTGCTCGACCTCATCATCCATTCCCTTTACTCGCACAAGAAGATCTTCCTGCGCGAGCTCGTCTCCAATGCGTCCGACGCGATCGACAAGCTCCGCTACCTGAGCGTTTCCGACGAGGCCTTCAAGTCGATCGCCTTCGAGCCTTCGATCAGAGTCATCATTGACAAGGAAGACAAGACCATCGTCGTCGAGGACAACGGCATCGGGATGGACGAGAAGGAGCTCGAGGACAACTTGGGCACGATCGCGCGGTCCGGCACGCGCCGGTTCCTCGACAAGCTTCCCGATGACGCGAAAAAGAACTCCAACCTCATTGGCCAGTTCGGCGTCGGCTTCTACTCGGCGTTCATGGTCGCGGACAAGGTGCAGGTGACCAGCCGCAAGGCCGGCGCCGAGGCGGCCTTCACCTGGACGAGCGACGGCAAGGGCGAGTACTCCATCGAGCCGTCCGAGCGCGTTGGCCAGGGAACCGAGGTGCGCGTCCACCTCAACGACGAGGGACAGGAGTACCTCGGCCGATGGAGCGTCGAGTCGGTACTGCAAGAAATACTCCAACCACATCGCCTATCCGATCGCGCTGGTGTCCGAGGAGCTCAAGTACGACGAAAAGGGCAAGAAAGACGGCGTGGAGCGCAAGGAAGAAATCGTCAATTCAGCCTCGGCCCTCTGGCGCCGACCCAAGAGCGAGCTCAAGGACGAGGATTACGTCGACTTCTACAAATCCTTCACGGGCGCCGGGCTGGGGGGTTTAGGCGGCGCCGACGACGACTCGGCGCCCCTCCATTGGATCCACACCAAGGCCGAAGGCACGATCGAGTACACGACCCTGTTCTATATTCCGACGAAGGCTCCCTTCGACTTGTACCGAGCCGACTATCGTCCCGGCGTCAAGCTCTACGTGAAAAGGGTTTTCATCACCGACGACGAGAAGGAGCTCCTGCCGGTCTACCTGCGCTTCGTGCGCGGCGTCATCGACTCGGAGGACCTGCCGCTCAACGTGAGCCGCGAGATACTCCAGCAGAACCGCGTGATGGCGAGCATCCGTCAGGCGAGCGTCAAGAAGATCCTCGGAGAGCTGGCCGACCTCTCCAAGACCAATCCGGACAAGTACGCAAAATTCATCGGGGAGTTCAACCGCCCCCTCAAAGAGGGTCTCTATTCCGATTTCGCCAACCGCGAGGCCCTCCTCGGTCTCGTACGCTGGAAAAGCAGCGCCGAGATTTCAGGCCTCGGCGGCTGGACGAGCCTCGCCGACTACAAATCCCGCATGAAGGACGGCCAGAAGGCGATCTACTACATCGCAGGCGGCGACGAGGATCGGCTGCGCAAGTCCCCGTTGCTCGAGATGTACCGCAAGGAGGGCATCGAGGTTCTCGTCTGCGCCGAGGAGATCGACGAGATCGTGCTATCGGGCCTCGGCCCCTTCGACGGCCTGGAGCTCAAAAGCGTCAATCGGGCCGGCAGCGAGTCCGAGCTCGGCTCGGACGCCAAGGAAGGCTCCTCCATACCGACACCCGGCAGCCCCGCCGCCGCCGCCATCGACGCCGCCAAAAAGGCGCTCGGAGAGGCCGTCAAGGATGTGCGTCTGTCCAAGCGGCTATTGGAGAGCCCCGCCTGCGTCGTAGTGGACTCAGACGACCCGAGCCTCCAGCTGCGCGAGCTCATGAAGCAGCTCGGCGGCAGCGAGATGCCCGAGGTCAAGCCGATCCTCGAGCTCAACGGGGACCATCCCCTAGTCAAGCGCCTCGCCGCGGCGGAGTCCGCCGAAGCCGAGGATCTCGCCAAGGTCCTGTTGGGGCAAGCTCTTCTCGTGGAAGGAGCGCAGCTGGCTGACCCGGCCGACTTCGCCCAGAGATTGACCAGATTGTTGAAGTGAGGCCTTATTAAGGCTTTCATCCATAAGTTAGTAGCTTTCGAGCTCGCGCAGCTTGTCCCTGATCGCGGCTGCCCGCTCGTAGTCTTCCTCGGCAACCGCGGTCTCGAGCTCCGCGCGCAGCCGGCCGACTTCCCCCTCGCTCGAGGCGGGCACTATGGCATCGAGGGTAGTCGGGCGGGCTTCCGCGGCAGCCGCACTCGGCGAGGCTTCCCCCGTTTCGGTCTCGCCGAGACGCAGCCCGGCCACGAGATTGACCGAAATCCCGGCCTCCTCGACGACACTCTCGGCTATGAAGACCGGACAAACGGCGCGCACGGCGATCCCTATCGCGTCGGAAGGCCTCGCGTCGACCACGATCTCGCGTCCCTCGGATCGGAGCAGAATCCTCGCGTAGAAGGTTCCCTCTCGGAGGTCGTGGATCTCGATGCGGGTTATCTCGGCGCTCAGGGCCGAAAGAAGGCTCAGTACCAAGTCGTGAGTCAGGGGCCGAGGCACCTCGACTCCGCCCATACCGATCAATATGGACTGGGTCTCGAGCTGGCCGATGAAGATAGGCACTGCGAGGTCCGATCCCTTCGGCCTCACCAAGACGACGTTGCCTTGATCAGTCTGCGCGACGGTCCAAACTTCGGCTTCGACGAAGGTCTGCCCCTCCATCTCGTCCCCCTGGATCAGAGTATACTATCATGGGCTTTGGCAGGCCATGGAGGCGTTTCGGTGTCCAGCTACGAAAAACCGGACTTTTGGGCCCTGAAAGCCAAGAAAGAAGGTTACCCGGCGCGTTCCGTTTACAAGCTCATGGAGATCGACAAAAAATTCGGCCTGGTCAAGGTGGGCAGCCGAATCCTCGACATCGGAGCGGCCCCCGGCTCCTGGAGCCTGTGGCTTCTCCGTCGCCTGGCGGGAAAGGGCTTCCTCGCGGCGGTCGACCTCCAGGACCTGAGCGCGAGAGGCGCGTCCGAGAACTTCCTCTTCGTCCGCGGCGATCTTTACGACGCCGAAGTCCGCTCCCGGCTGCTCGCCACCGGCCCCTTCGACCTGGTGCTTTCCGATGCGGCTCCCGGCACGACCGGCAACCGCCTCGTCGACCAGTCCGCCTCTGAGAGTATCGTGGAGGCCGTGATCGACTACGCCGAGGCTTCGCTCGCGCCTGGTGGCGCCCTCGTCGCCAAAATATTCCAGGGGGGAGCCGAGGCGAGCCTGCTCAAGCGCCTCCGGGCTAGATTCGCCCAAGCCAAGGGCTTCAAGCCCGAGGCCTGCCGATCCGAATCCTTCGAGACGTATCTCGTCGCCACCGGGTTCAAAAAATCCTAGCGGCCTGGTATCATGCGATTACGAGCCACGGGGATCATGGAATGCGGTGAGAATCCGCAACGGTCCCGCCACTGTGACCGGGGATGAGCCCAACATGCGCTGGAACGCCCGAGACGGCGTCGGCGTGGCCATTGCGGCCTGCAAAGACTGCGAGAAGGCGTCGGACACTCAATTGATCCGGGAGTCAGGATACAGCCCCGCGGCGCATCGCGGTCCGCATTGCGGGTCGCGTAAAAACTTCGTGGGCCTGAGGATCATCGTGAGTATGCCTGTCTTAAAACTCCGGACGAACTCGCTTCCTCCTCGCCCCGCAAAAGGAAGGAAGCATGCGCGCATTTGCATGCACGGCGGCCCTGATCCTCGCGGTACTAGGTCTGGGCGCGCAGGAGATTACGGGAACTGAGCCTCCTGTCGTGGACCTAGGTCAAGTCGATGTGAGCGCCGAGGCCTACAGCCCCATCTCGCTCGCACCTGCGGGCAGCGTCACCGTAATTACCGCCGCCGACATCGAAAAATCGGGCGCCTCCAACGTAGCAGACGCCCTGGAGAACGCGGCCGGCACCTGGGTCAACCGCTCAGGTCCCGGCGGATCGAACGCCTCGGCGAGCATCGCCGGCTCGAGCTCGAACCAGGTTCTCGTCATCATCGACGGCGTGCGGCAAAACGACGCTCGCCAAGGCGCACCCGACCTCGCGCAGATTCCGGCCGAGAGCATCGAGAAGATCGAAGTCTTGCGCAGCGGAGCCAGCGCGGTGTACGGAGCCGACGCGATGGGCGGCGTCATCGTGATCACGACCAAGAAATCGGGCGCGCAGCGGCTGTCCATCAGCGTAGAGGACAGCGCCTACCCGACGGCAGCCGCGCAAAACGGCCCCGCGAGCTACGTCGACGGACAGAGCCTGGGCCTCGACGCGGGCGGCCGCGTGGGCTTGGCCGACCTGGCCTTTTCGGCCCAAGGCGAGCGGGCGGTCAACGCCTATCCCTACGATGCGGCGGGGACGCCCCAAACTCGCGACAACGCCGGCTTCTGGAGCGGGGCCGCCAATCTGTCCGTCGGCGCGCCTCTCGCGGACGGTCGCATTACCCTTCTTACAGCCGGTTCATACCAGGACGCCTTTGTACCCGGTTCGATGAGCTCGCTTGCCAGTGGTCCCGCCGATGCCGAAGAGAAGGACACGCGCCTGAGCGGAAGTCTCGGCTGGTCGAGCGACGCGCTCGCGGGCGGCGCTCTCGTCCTCGACCTTCAAAGCCACGGGGCCTTCACTCGCCTCGGCCTTACCGACGTGGCCTACGGTGAGAACGATCGCCATGATATGACGAGCGGAGGACTCGACATCAGAGCGACCGAAACCTTTTCTGCCGCCTTCGATCTTGGCTGTGGCGCCAGCCTTCTCTACGAAGCTGCAGACAGCACGGCCTTTACCGCAAACCCGGGCGGCCAGCCCAGTCGTCTTTCGCTCGGAGGTTATGTCGAGCCCGAGTTTCTCATCGGCGACCGCCTGAGGCTCCAGCCCGCGCTCCGTTACGATTGGAACGACAATTACGTAGCCGGCCTATCCGAGATGCTCGATATCGTTTGGAAGGCCAGCGATGCGATCGATCTGCGACTCTCGGGAGGCCGTAATTTTCGCGCGCCGACATTTATCGAGCTCTATTGGCCCAGCTCGACGGATTCATACGGCGACGTCTTCGGCGGAAACCCGAATCTGAAGCCCGAGGTCGCCTGGTCCGGAGAGCTTGGCGGAGACATTCACCTCGAACGGTTTTCGCTCTCCGCCGCACTATCGGCCCGGTACGTCGACGACCTCATCATTGATCCATATGCGTCTAGTTATAACTACATCCCATACAATCTCGCCAGCGCTTTCATCCCCGACGCCACGATCGAGGCGTCGTGCAAGATCGGCCCGGCGACACTGAAAGCCAACTATGAATTCCTCTACCCCCTCGATCTTTCGGGCGGAAAGACGATCGCGGACAATGCCGTGCTTACGAACTTTTCACAGCATAAAGCCGGAGCGTCCGCGGATTTCCATTTCGGCCCCGCCCAAGCTGGAGTCACGGCGAACTATTGGAGCGACCGGATAGATATAAGTGGCAGTCCTCTTCCCGGAGCCTTCATCGTGGATCTTCACGCGTCGTATGAAGCCATGAAGGGCTTGATCTTCAATCTGGCCGTGGAAAACCTCCTCGACAGCGACTATCAGGTCAACTACGGCTACCCTATGTCCGGGCTCACGGTGAGGGCCGGGGCAAAGCTGGTCCTTAAATGAGGCTCCTTCCCATCGTGGGGACCGCTCAGTGCTTGAGCGAATACGCCACCGCCATCACCAACTCCAGCTCCTTGCGCGCGATATTGTCCACGGGGAACACCGACGAAGCCAGGTCGAGAGCCGCCCGGTCGAGGAGGGTGGAGCCGGAGCTCGAGGCGAGCTTCGCGGCGATGAGACGGCCGTCCCCCGACACGCGGAGCGTAAGCCGGACAAGGCCCTCGGCGCCGCGGCGGCGCGCGGCCTCGGGGTAGGTCTTCCGCGCTTCGATGGCCGCACTGACCATCGAGGCAAGCTCGGCGCTGGGGTCGCCGGAAGCTTCGGTCCCGCCGCTCGAGGCTGCCCCCGCCGCGCCGCCCGCGGCGCCGGACTTTTCGGCGCGGCCCTCCGGGACGGCGCCCGGGAGACCGGCTTCGGGGCGCGAGGCAGGAGCCCGTGGGATGGCCGCCGCGTCGCTTTCTACACGCGGAGTCGATAACGGAGCCGTCTTTGGCGCTGCGTCGGGCGGTGGCGCATCCAAGGGCCGAGCCTCGACTTGGCCGACGGCGCCAAGTGCGGACGGCCGCGCGCGTGGCGATGCCGGCTTTCTCATCGCGTCGCCCACCCTCTGCGCTCCTCCGGCGTCCCTCGCCGAATTCGCGCTCGCGATGCTCACCAAAACGAAGTCCGGACCTCGCGTCTTGGGCGCGACGGATAACGATAGAGCGAAGAACAGGAAGGCATGGAGTAGGATTGAGGCAGCGCAAGCGACGATGAATCGACGGCGGTCGGTCTTGCACTGTAGTAGCAGTTTCGCGGTCATGGCCGGGTCGGGCGCGGCACTCTCCCCTAATCCCCCGCCGACTCGGCCCAGGAAGCTTCCGCCGCGGCTATCCGCGCGACGAGCTCCTCTTTGGACGGCCTCTTGGCGAGGAAATCCAGGAAGTCCAAGCGCTGGCAGAGATGGGAGACGGCGGCGAGCGTCGCCAGATGGCTCCGCGCATCGGCCGAGAGTATCAGGAAAAGCACGGACACCGGCTTGCGGTCCAGGGCGTTGTAGGGAATCGGCGATTTGAGGAAGAAGACGGCTACCCTCTGCGCGGAAGGGTCGGCGAGCATGGAATTGCGCGGGTGAGGGATGGCCACCCCGTGTCCGAGGGCGGTCGGCATCAGGGCCTCGCGTTCGAGTATGGCGGTTAGAAGGCTCTCTCGATCCAATGACTTTGGCAGCGAGAGCGCCTTCGTCGCCTCGTTGAGGGCTTCCACGGGATTCGAGCCGGAGATGTTATAGTACACGCCGCCGCGTTCGATCAGATCGGCCAGTGATACGACGCTCGACATCGGCTTTATCCTCCGCGCATCCAGTATGGCCATCGAGGCCCCTCTCCGGCAAGTACCGCTAGGGTCTCGGCCGCATGGACGTTAATAAAAAAGTAATGCCGGCCCGGAGCGCGGGACCTACCCTCCGGTGCTATTATATCCTGGTGAGGAAGAAGCCCCGATCCATCCGCAATCTGGTGCTCGCGCTGTTCGCGGTTTCGACAGTCATGTCTTTCGCCTTGTTCGCGAGCTACAACGAAATCATCTCCAGCTACTACCGAGGGGAATCGAGCCCGATAACGCGGTTCTTCCAGCCGGTCCCATCGGCGGGCAGGGGCATGCGGACCATCTCACTCGTGATGCGGAGCCTCAACGCCGCATTCCTGAACGATCGCGACAACCTGGCGGACCCCGGCTTCCTCAAGTCCCTCGCCGCGCAGGCTTCACCCTTCGGAGTCGTCCTCCGTTCGGGCGATCGCATCGTCTATAGCTCGGTGCGACTCGAAAAGGACGACCTCGACCGCCTCCCGATCTTCGGCGCGCCGGCGACGGATCAGCCTTTCTCCGAGACCGAGGTCCATCCCCACGTGCTTCTGCAGCTGGACTTCATGAATCCGGCCAATCTTCCAGCCTCGATTTTCGTGCTGAGCGCGCCACACCCTGAAGGCCATCCTCCGTTCGGAAGGCAGCTTTTCCTGATAGTCGCTCTCATCCTGCTGGCCGCCGACGGCGCGGCGGGCGTCTACTTCATCCTACGGCTCACCGGCCCCTTGCGCCGCGTCGAGTCGGCGGCGCTCGCGATGAGTTCCGGCGACCTCGACACTCCCGTCGCCGGCGACCAGATACTGGAGCTCTCTCGCGTCTTCGGCGCCCTCGATACGATGAGGTCCAAGATCAAGGATCTCCTCGGACGGGAGCGCGACCGCGAGGCCGATCGCCGCGAGCTCATAGCCAATCTCTCGCACGATCTCCGAACGCCCCTGTCGTCGATCCGCGGCTACGTCGACGGCCTCCGCGAAGGCATCGCCGACACGCCCCAGAAGCGCGAGCGCTATCTGGGAGTCCTCGACCAGAAGATCCAGGATCTCGACCGCATGATCGGCCAGATATTCCTGCTGTCCACGCTGGAAGCCCAAGCCTCGCCTCCCGAGCTCAGACGCATCGACCTGCGCGCCTTCCTGCGCGACTCCCTCGAGGAGCTCAGGCTCGCGCACGGAAGCGAGGAGGCGATATTCGTCGCTGCTCCCGAAATGGAGGCCGAGGCCGCGCCTCTCTTCGCCGTTGCCGACCCTCTGCAGCTCAGACGAGTGACCGAGAACCTCGTCGACAATTCCCTGCGCCATTCCGGCAAGAGGCCGGTCTCGATCTTCTTCTCGATTTCCCGCCTCGAGCCGGAGGAGGGCACGCGTCCGAGCGTGCGATTCACCATCGAGGACGACGGCCGAGGCATTCCTCAGGAGGAGCTGGGCCGCGTGTTCGAGCGCTTCTTCCGTGGCGATCCTTCCCGCGCAGGCGGCGGCTTCGGCCTCGGACTGGCCATCGCGCGGCAGATCATCGAGGCTCACGGCGGGACGATTTCAGCCTCGCGCGGCGCCAACGGCGGGGCCGCTTTCAGCATCGTCCTCCCTCTCGAGGTACCCGTATCATGACCGCGCAGGATTCTTCAAAGCGGGCCGCGCCGCGCGCCCTCATCATCGAGGACGATCGCGCCATAGGCGAGCTCGAGCGGGATTACCTCGAGGCCGCCGGTTTCTCGGCCTCTATCCAGACCGACGGAAGCGCCGCCCTCGAGACCGCCCGGGCCACCGGGCCCGAGAGCGCCTACGACCTCTACATCGTCGATTTGATGCTTCCAGGGTCGGACGGCTTCGCGGTATGTCGCGAGCTGCGCTCCCGCACCGAGCGTCCCATCCTCGTCGTATCCGCCCGCGACGGCGACATGGACAAAGTGCGCGCCCTCGGGCTGGGCGCCGATGACTACGTGACCAAGCCCTTCAGCCCGGCGGAGCTGGTAGCAAGGGCCAAGGCTCACATCGAGCGCTACGAACGCCTGCTCGGCGCCGCGCCCGCGAGCGACGCCGCCCCCACCGCAATCTTCGCGCGCGACATCGTGATCGACCTCGACAAAAAGAGCGTCGGCGTCGCGGGCAGGCAAGTGCAGCTTACGGCGACCGAGTTCGCCATCCTGGTCCTTCTTGCGTCAGCGCCGGGCAAAGTCTACAGCCGCGAGGAGATCTTCGAGCGGGTTCGGGGCGAGGGCACCTATGGCGAGGTTTCCACCGTGACGGTCCATGTCAGGCGTCTGCGAGAGAAGATCGAGTCCAATCCCTCCGACCCGAGCCACATCGAGACCGTCTGGGGCATGGGATATAGGTTCGTACAGTAAGCTCGGTTTATGGATGTGAATCGAAATATTTATGTATATGATTTAAAATGTTTATGGATATGAAAAATAATATTTTGAACCCGTAAAAAGAATCTTACCAACGCGGTCGATGTGGGAAATCAACTCGGGATTATCGATTCGATCTCGAATTGCGAGATCGATCTTCCAGGGAAGAAGAAGGTCGTCGATCTCGGTTTCGATGCGCATTAACGCCGAATAATCCAGTCCAGGCGCATCGAGGCAGAGATCGATATCGGAACCGTCGCGGAAGGTTCCTCTGGCCCGAGAGCCATAAAGGACAATTCCATGTACCCTCGATCTCGCGAGAGATCGTTTCGAGCACTTTCTCGAGGCGATCGTCGGGGATGCCGAAGCTCATAACCTTTGCGCCCTTTGGGCCATGGAATCGAGGAAATGTCGAAAGGCCTGCCAGTAGCGTTCTGCGATCGCCGTGGCGATTTCCGAGGCTGTCTCGAGATTATACGTGTGGGAAGACTGATTCCTGCTTTTGATCATCTCCATCCATATCTCGCCATCCTGGATAATGCCCATCCGAAATGCTTCTCGCGTCGCGTCCCGGGAACCGGAAATTTCGGAGTTGCCCTGGAAGTCGAACCAGTCTTTCATGAGATTCCAGGCAACCTCGTGGGTAAACTCGAAGGCTTGTATGAGCCCTTGCCGCTCGAGATCGCTTAAGGTTCGCTGTCGCGACAAGAGAACAGCTTCATCCAGATGCGCAAAGGCCTTTTTGAAATTTGCGAGCCTCTGTTTCCAACGAATATCGCCGTCCATGTTCGAAGTATACAATCAGCCTATTCGAGCTACAAGGCTAAGAGGA